>JBOHCW010000576.1:0-3635 GCA_050725375.1 Actinocrinis sp.
AAGGTCAGCACCGCGCGGTCGCGGTCCGAGAGGGCCGCTAACGCGTCCTCAGTTGCTTGGGGAGCGACCTGCGTCACGTCCGACACTGCGTCTGACGTCGCTTCCGACACCGTCTCCGACGTCGCACCAGGCCCCGACGCGGCGTCAGTCTGCCCGGGGATGAACGCCTCTGGCCCGGGCGGCGCTACGAAGACCGGCACCGTGGACACGTCCACGTCCACGAGCACGTCCGCCCGCACGCTCACGTCCTGGTGCAGCGTTCTCGATGTCATCTGACTACCTCTCAGCCACCCGATCCCCTCCGTTTCATGGTAAACGCGACAGCCGACAAGTCGAGAGGGCCGAACAGGTGAGCGGAACCACACGGACGGACCCACTTCTTCCGCACCACAGGCTGAACGCGTGTTCGCCGATTTGCGACGGCATGTCGGGTGCCTTATGCGCCGCCTCATGGACCTCGTTCCACCGGCCCGTCGGCCGTTGGGACGGCTCTGGCCCGGCCGTCGCGCCGTAGCGTAAGGTAATGCCGCTAAGGTCTATACCAATCTGGTCTGTCGGCCGCCCCCGCGCGCCGCGGACCGGACGTCCGCCACCGTCCGACGCAAGGTAGTAACCCCGATGCCAGTACTGCGCCACGCCCGCCTCGTCCTGCCCGACGGAGTCGTCGAGGACGGCTGGCTGAGTACCGACGGCGAGCGGATAGCCGCCCTCGGCGGCCCCGCCGAGCTGCCCTCGTCCTCGACAGGCCACGACGGCTCCACCCAGGGCCGCAACGGCGATCCGCGCTCGCACGACCTGGCCGGGCACTACGTGGTCCCCGGTTTCGTCGACATGCACGTGCACGGCGGCGGCGGCGGCGCGTTCTCCTCCGGACGCGTCGAGGAGGCGCGTAAGGCGATCGCCTTCCACCTCAGCCACGGCACGACGACCACCATCGCCTCGACGGTCACGGGCGCGCTGCCCGACCTGGAGCGGTACGTCGGCGAGCTGGCGGAGCTGGTCGAGGACGGCGAGCTGGCCGGCATCCACCTCGAAGGGCCGTTCATCGCCCGCTCACGCTGCGGCGCGCACGACCCGAACCTGCTGCGCGACCCCGACCCCGCCGCCGTCCAGCGGCTGGTCAAGGCCGGGCGCGGCAGCGTGCGAATGGTCACGCTGGCGCCCGAGCTCGACCACGGCATCGAGGCGACCGGGCTGCTGGCCGACGCCGGGGTGATCGCCGCGATCGGGCACACCGACGCCACGTACGCCGAGGCCAACCTCGCCATCGCGCGCGGCGCGCGGGTCGCCACGCACATCTTCAACGCGATGCGGCCGGTGCACCACCGCGAGCCCGGCCCGGTGACCGCGGCGCTGGAACAGGACGAGGTCTTCGTCGAGATCGTCAACGACGGCATGCACGTGCACCCGTCCGTGGTCAGCCTCGTCTACAGCGCGGCCGGCGCGCATCGCATCGCCCTGATCACCGATGCGATGGAGGCGGCCGGGGCCGCCGACGGCCGCTATCCGCTCGGCCCGCTGACCGTCGAGGTGAGCGACGGAGCGGTGCGCGTGGCCGGAACCGACACCCTGGCGGGTTCCACGCTGACCATGGACAACGCGCTGCGCAACACGGTGCTCAGCGTCGGCGTGCCGATCGAGCAGGCCGCGGTGTCCGCCTCGCTGACCCCGGCGCGCGCGCTCGGGCTCGACGACCGGATCGGCACCCTGGAGACCGGCAAGTACGCCGACCTGGTCGTCCTCGACGACGATCTGCGCGTCGTCGCGGTGATGCGCCGCGGCCGCTGGGTCCACGGCATGGGAGTGACGGCGCACACTCCCGCGGTCACCCTTTAGCAGGCGCAGTAATACGGCTTTTCCACCCGAATGGATGACCATTGAGCCGTTAGTACCCGTTTGTCGGTTTTAGGACCGTCGCCCGATTGAGAGAATCCGGGATGAACGTGTCGATCGCCATTTTGAACGCGGCGTCGACTCGGCACGCTCACTCGTTCGGTCCGGCGGTTCCAACCGACACACAGGGAGCGACCATGATTCTCTCGGTCTCCGGTGTACTGCTGCTCGGGATCATCGTCTTCATCCTGTTCCGCAAGGACGGGCTGAAGGTCAGTCACATGATCGTCTGCATGCTGTTCGGCTTCTACCTCGCCTCGACCTCTGTCGCGGGCTCGATCAAGAGCAGCGCCAACTCGATCGCGGGCTTCATCAGCGGCCTGCACTTCTGAGATGGCACCCGCCCGCTCCGCGGACTCGGTGTGGCACCGGCTGGGCCGATCGGTCACCGGGTCCGCCCCCGTCACCTGGATCCACGACAACGTCCTGCACCACCCGCACATCGCCCGCGGCCGCGGCATGGCGCGGGAAGGCTGGTCGCGCGTCCTCGATGTCTGCTATCCGCTGATCGTGCTGATCCGGGGCACCCGGCGGGGAGCCTCGATACTCGGCGCATGGTGGAAGGGCGCCGCCAAGGACAAGCGCCGGCTCCAGTCCGTGATCGCGATCGCCTGCCTGATCGGCGTCGGGCTGCTGCGGTTCGGGCCGGTGATCCTGATCCTGGCCTTCCTGTGCACGGCCGCCTGGCTCGGCCGGGACACCTCGCGCAAGGGCGCGGACCCGGAGTCGGCGGGGCACATCGGCCGGCTCCAGTCGGTCTACAACGGCCTGGTGCCCTACCTGCAGAACGGCGACGACCCGGACCAGCACTTCAAGCCGGGCGGCGGCTACCGGGACGCGTTCACCGCCTGGGAGTTCGACGAGCAGGACCGGCTGATCCGGCTGCGGATGGACTACTCGGAGTACTTCCGGGACGGCGAGGCGGACAGCCGGGCCAAGGTGGAGCGCGCGCTGGAAGGCAAGATCGGGCACTCCAACGAGTACCTGTACGCCTGGGACGAGGCGGGCAACCACCTCGACGTGCGCATCCTGCCGCCGCTGCCCGACGGGATCGGCGCGCAGCCGTGGCCGGTGGCCGACATCGAGTTCGTGCTCGGGGTCACCGACCCCGGCTCGGCCGGGCGGCTGATCCCGGTGCTGGTCGCCGACCCGGAGGCGGCCGAGGACACGCTCACCCCGCTGGCCGCCGCGCGCGACGAGGTGCCGCCGGGCTTCAAGGTCACCCAGCTGGCCCCGGTGGTCTGGCGGCTGGGCGAGCCGAGCGCGAACCCGCACCTGCTGCTGTCCGGCGCCCCGGCCAGCGGCAAGTCCACCGCGGTGCGCTCGCTGATCGGCCAGGCGCTGGCCCGCGGCCACCGGGTCGCGGTGATCGACACCGACCAGACGGCCGAGTACGGCGCGCTGGCCGGGCGGCCGAACGTGCTGCGGGTGACCGAAGAGCCGGCCGACTCGCTGGACCTGCTCGACTGGTGCGCGCTCGAATTGGAGCGCCGGGCCGAACGAGCGGCGCTGTCACGCCGCCACAGCATCGGATCGCGGGCCGTCGGTGCCGCCGTCGGCGCGAGTGCCGCTGCGGACGCTGAGGCGGCGCCAGAGGGCGCACACGCGGCCCAGGGCGCCGTGATGACCGCTGAGGCGTCCGAGACGATGGAACCGGGCACAGCGGGCGTTACAGGTGATTCCGGCGAGCGCGCGCAGCCGGACGGCGAGCCGCCGCTGTGGCTGTTCGTGGACGACCTGCC
>JBOHCW010000577.1:0-5696 GCA_050725375.1 Actinocrinis sp.
ACGCACCGGCCTGCCGGTGCGGATCGTCAACGACGCCAACGCGGGCGTGCTCGCCGAGCGGCGCTTCGGCGCGGCGCGCGACTGCGCGGACGTCATCTACCTGCGGCTGTCCTCGGGCATCGGCGCGGGCGTGGTGTGCGACGGCCGGATGCTGCTGGGCCACGGCGGCCTGGCCGGCGAACTGGGCCACGTGACGGTCGAGCCGCAGGGCGCCGTGTGCCGCTGCGGAAATCGCGGCTGCCTGGAGACGGTGGCCAGTCCGGGCGCGGTCAGCGACGTGCTCGCGCGCAGCTGGGGCCGGCCGGTGCCCATCGACGAGCTGGTCGACCTGCTGCGGCGCGGCGAGCGCGGCGCGATGCGCGTGGTCGAGGATGCCGGCGACGCGGTCGGCCGCGCGCTGGCTCCGGCGGTGATGCTGCTCAACCCGCGGCTGATCGTGATCGGCGGCGAGCTGGCCACGGCGGGCGACGCGCTGTTCGGCCCGCTGCGCCGCGCCCTGCTTCGCAATACCATGACGTCGCACGGCCAGCCGCTGCGGATCGAGGCGAGCGATCTGGGCGACAGCGCGGGCGTGCGCGGCGCCGCGGCCCTGGTGCTCGAAGGCGTTCCGGAACACCTCGGCCTCGCCGGGGCGACGCGGGCTTGAGCGGTGCCGTGCTTGAGCGGCGCCGCGAACCGGCTTGCGCGCCGCTCGCGCGCCGTCCGCAATACGACTTAAGTGCCCTGCGACCTGCAGATTTCCCGGTACCCGCACGGCGCATCATGCATTGACAGAAGGACTTGCACTAGGCAAGTCTTGTCATTATGAAGTCTATGGCGCGGACGGGTGTGCGCGACGAGCCCCGGGCGGACGTGGCGGCCTTCGAGCAGTTGGCGCGCGCGCTGGTGGGCGTGACCGTGAAGAGCCTGGAGACGCTGAACGGCACGGTCAGCGTCCCACAGTTCCGGCTGCTGCTCGCGCTGGACGGTCTGGGCCGGGTGCCGTCCTCGACGCTGGCCGCGGAGCTGGGCATGGCCGCCTCCTCGGTGACCCGCCTGGTCGACCGGCTGCAGGCCACCGGCCTGGTGCGCCGCGGCGGCGACGCGCACAGCCGCAGCATCGTCACGGTCGAGGTCACCGGCGAGGGCCGCGACCTGGTGACCGACGTGCTGTCCCGGCGCCGCGACCTGGTGCGGGAGGTGCTCGACCTCATGGACGACGACGAGCGCGAGCAGGCCAGCCGGACCGCCGCCCGCTTCGTGGAACTGGCCGGCGACGCGGTCGCCCTGGGCGCGAACGGACCGGTCCCGCTGTGAGGAGCACCACCACTATCGCAGACCACGAACGGTAAGGAGAGCGGAGCAGGCCATGAACCTAGCGAGTGAACAGGCCAGTGGGCAGGCGGGCGAAACGGAGACCGGCCCGCTGCAGGCGGACCTGGACTGGTGCCTGGCGCAAGCCGGCGAGTCCGAGCGCGGCGCGCTGTGGCGCCTGTCCGAACCCGGCCGCCACCTGGACGCGAACCTGATCCGCCTCCCGCCGAACGCCAGTGTGCCCGCGCACACCGAGCAGGACGTCGACGTCCTGCTCCTAGCCGTCGCCGGAAGCGGCACACTGCACACCGATTCAGGTCAGGTGGCCCTGGCCACGCATGTGCTCACGTGGATGCCCCACGGCACAACGCGCTCGATCACCGCGGGTTCTGGCGGCCTCGCGTACGTAACGGTGCACCGTGCACGCACCGGCCTGCGCATTCAGCTGCCCACCGACGCCGCAAAGCTCGCGCTGTTAGAGGCACGCGAGGAAGAGGCCGAGCGCGAATTCGAAGGCGGAGAAGCGGCGTGTCTACTGCCGCGCATCTGCACTACCTGCGGCGCGATCGTCTCAGGCCCGACCCCGCCCATCTGTCCGTCCTGCAGCACTGCCTGGGACGCGTAACGATCACCACCGCTTTTAGCCGTCCTGAAAGCAGAACGCACAGAGCGAGACCAGAGACACATGCCACGGAAGCCACGAGAGACAAAAGAGAGAGGAGGAGCGGGAATCCACGGATGACCGCAGGTAGGCCACCCGGCCCGCGCACGCCATGTTCCTAGAGATCAAGGCCGAGCAGAACATCGAGCGGTACACCGCCTACCTTGACGGCAGCGCTATCGGCACAGCGCAATGGGTGCTGGTCGGCGACACGATCCTGATTCCGCACATCAGCGTCGACACGGAACACCGTGACAAGGGCATCGGCTCGCAGCTCATGCGCCGCATCCTCGACGACGCCCGCATCGAGCACCGCACCGTCCTACCGCTCTGCCCGTACGCGCGCCGCTGGGCGCAACTGCACCCGGCTTACCGCGACACGGCCCGCACGCCGCGCGTCGGCGAACGTACCTGCGTGCGCTTCCTGCTCAGCGCCGCACACACGAGCTGGGTGCTCGGTACGCTGGTCAAACCCCAGGCGACGGACCTCAAGGATGTAGCGCATGCCTGATTCGCTGGCCCGGCCCGCGCCGTCCCCCGCGCCGGACTTCCCGGTACACGGACCCGACGAGCTCGTCGCCGGAAAACGGAGCCTGTCCTTCCACTAGGCGGATCTCGGCAGTTTCAGTCGAGGGACGGGTCCGACGCACCGTTGCCGCTCTGGTCGGCGCTCGCCAGACGCGCCCGCGCCGCGTCCTATGCCGCCGACGCGTCTGATCGCGCGCCGGGCTTCTCCCAGACTCCTGATGTTCTTCGCCGCCCGCACGCCGGCCCCGCGGCCGACGCCCTTCCGGCCTCGCCCCCACGGGCCGAAAGTGAACTGTCGGCCCGCGCCCCGCTCCCTGAGCCCGGTTCGACGCGTCTGATGTAGATGGACGCGGTCAACCGTTGACGAACCCCAAGGTTCCATCCCAGACCGGCCCGGAGGCGCACAAGCGCGTCCGGGTCGATGAGTCGTGCGCTGGACGTCGGGCCGACGGTCCGCGCGCGAGGCAAACAACAGGAGTCCGCTCAATGCCCATAGCAAGTTCGCCGGACGCGTGCGGCGTCGAACCACCACCGGTCGGCGCGCGGCCCGGCTCCGGCAGCAGGAACCTGACCGTCCGCACGATCGCGCCGACCACCCACCTGGCCTTCGTCGCGGCGCGCGCGGCCACCGAACCCGTCTCGTTCCTGCAGGTCCCGTCCTGGGGCGGCGTGAAGGCCGGTTGGATCGCCGAGTCGATCGGCTGGTTCGACGGCGCCGTCCTGGTCGGGGTCGCCACCGTCCTGTACCGGCGCGCGCCGTGGCTGGAGCGCAGCCTCGCGTACCTGCCCGAGGGGCCGGTAATCGACTGGTTCGGCGAGCATCGCGCGCGCCGCCGACTCGGCACGTGGCTCGAACCGTTGGCGGAACACGCCCGGGGACGCGGCTCGTTCGCGCTGCGGATGGGGCCGCCGGTCGTCGACCGGATCTGGTCGAACACGACGGTCAGGGACGGGCTCGCCGCGCCCGGCGTGTCCGGCTTCGCCGCACTGGACCCGGACCGCCGCGATTCGCCGGCGCGCGACCTGACGCAGCGTCTGTCCGCGCTCGGCTGGCACCGCGTGGAGGCCGACACCGAGGGCTTCGGCTCGGGCCAGCCGCGTTATCACGTGCGATTACCACTCGACGGACGCGACGAGAAGTCGGTCTGGGACGGCATGAGCGCGCAGTGGCGCCGCAACATCCGCATCGCGCAGCGCTGCGGCGTGACCGTCGAGCAACGCGGGGCCGAGGCCCTGCCGGAGTTCCACCGCCTGTACCTGGCCACGGCCGCACGCGACGGCTTCCTGCCACGGCAGCTGCCGTACTTCGAGCAGATGTTCCGATCATTCGACGGCGAAGACCCGGACCGCGTGAAGCTCTATGTCGCCCAACTCGACGGCGAACCGCTCGCCGCCGCCACGCTTGTGCGCGTCGGATCGTTCGCCTGGTTCGGCTACGGCGCCTGCGCCGATCACACGCGCGACGCCCGGCCGTCGAACGCGCTGCAGTGGCAGATGATCCGGGACTGCCTGGATCAGGGCATCAGGGTGTACGACCTGCGTGGTGTCCCTGGCACTCTGGATACCGACGACCGCCGCTCCGGCCCGCTACGCTTCAAGGCCGGCACCGGCGCGCAGGTCGTCGAGTACGTCGGCGAATGGGACCTGCCACTCCACCGTGCGTTCTACCGCGTCTTCCGGCTACGCACCTCGTGGCGGTGACCGCATGCCGCTGACCCTGTACGTAGATCACGCGCGCTGGCGCGATCATCTGGCCTCCGTCCTGGCCGCCGAGCCCGACCTCGTCCCGGTCGCGAAGGGGAACGGCTACGGCTTCACCGTCGCCGGGCTCGCCAGGACCGCCGCCGATCTGGGTGTCGACTGCCTGGCGGTCGGTACCGTCGAGGACGCGGCGACCGCCCTGCCGCTGTTCTCCGGCGACCTGCTGGTCCTGGGCAACCCCGACGACGCCTACACCGATATCTGCGGACACACGCCAATGTCGGCGGACCTGCGCGACCGCGTGGTCTTCACGGTCGAGTCCCTGGCCGCCGCGCAACGCCTTGCCGGACGGCGCATCGTCGTCGACTGCCGCACGTCCCTGCGACGCCAGGGCGTCGACACGTCAGAACTCGGCGAACTGCGCCACGTCCTCGGCCCGCGCACAGTCGAGGGCTTCACGCTGCACCTGCCGATCGACCGTCCGCACCGCAGCGACCCGCGCGAGGAGACCACCGCGTGGATGCGGGCCCTGATCAAGGCGGGCTTCGACGTCCCGACCATGTACGTGAGCCATCTCGACGCGCTGGAAACTGCGGCCCTGACCAGTGAATTCCCCGGCACACGCTTCCGTCCGCGCGTCGGTACGCGACTGTGGTTGGGCGACAAGCAGGCCCTGCGCGCCGCCGCGACCGTGCACCAGCTCATTCCCGTTCGGCGCGGCGAACGCCTCGGCTATCGCCAGGAGCGCTGCGCCCACGACGGCTGGCTCGTCGTGGTCAGCGGCGGCACCGCGCACGGCGTCGGCCTCGAAGCGCCCAAGACCCTGCGCGGCGTCCGGCCGAGAATCAGGAGCATGGCACGCTCCGGCCTGGCCGCCGCCAACCGCGTGCGCTCCCCGTTCAGGTGGGAGGGCCGCAAACAGTGGTTCGCCGAGCCGCCGCACATGCTGGTCTCGATGCTCCTGCTCCCGCGGCACGTGGAACCGCCCTGGCCGGGCGCGGAACTCACCGCCGAACTGCGCCACACGGCAACGGTCTTCGACCGCGTCGTCCCCGTCTGACGAAACGAGCGGGGACACGGGCGGAACTCAGGACCTCTGCGGCCAGAACGGCTGAGCCCGCAGCGCCGCGTCCCGAATCGCGTCCACGCCCAGGACAAGACCGGCGTCCGAAAGCCCATGCTGCGGCCACGAACAAAGCAGCGTCATCGTCCCCGATCCCACACCCGCACCCGCAGTCGGCCCGGGCGCCGGCAACGGCCAAATCCACAACCGCACACGCGCATCCCCGCCACCGTCCGCAGCGCCCCAACTGCTCTCGCCCCCGATGTCCATCAGCGCGGGCACAGGCCCGGACTCGGGCATGGGCACGAGCTCATCGCCCAGTTCGCCGGTGTGCGCCTGGGCAATCTCCGTTCCGGATGCGAACCGGAGACGAAAACGCAGCTGCGAACGCGGATCCGAGTCAGCGTCCGCCGCGCCGGCCATCGAGCCGCTGGAGGCCCCGCGTACATG
>JBOHCW010000578.1:0-5337 GCA_050725375.1 Actinocrinis sp.
GATGAGCGCCACGCCCTCTTTGGGACCCAGCCGCAGCGGCGCGAGGCCGACGGCCTCCAGCGCCGGTGCGGCCGGGACGGCGTCCTGTCCGGCACCCGCGTCGGGCAAGACCATGCCGCCGCCGCTGATCGGCGCCGCCAGGTGGGCCAGCGCGAGGATCTCGCCGGCGCTGCCGAGGCCGCCGCGCGGTACCGCGGGCAGGATCTGGCACGCGAGCATGTCGGCCAGTCGGCGGCACAGCCCGGCGCTGACACCGCTGTCGTTGTTGAGGAAGGTACGCAGCCGCACCGCGAGCACCGCCCGCGTCTCATCCTCGGCCAGCCACGGGGGGCCGCCCGCGGACCGCGCGAGCATGAGCGCCTCCTGGTGCCGGGTCTGCTCCGCCTCGCTGAGCCGGTGCTCGCTGAGCGCTCCCATCGCGGTGTTGACGCCGTACACCGGCTCATCGGAAGCCAGCGCGGCCAGGACGCGGGCCCGGCGGGCCGCGACGCGATCGGTCAGTTCGGTGGACAGCACCGGGACGGCGCCCGCGCGCGCGATGCGCAGGACCGCGGCCGGTCCCAGCTCGGCCGCCGCCTCGATCACGATCGGGTCACCGGGCCGCTGTCCGGGGTGGGCAGGCGTCATGTCACCGGTACCTCAGCATGGTTCCGACGTCAGCCTGCTGAGCCCGCTCCACGATCAGCTGGCCCACCGCCACGTCCAGAACGGACAGGCCGCGGTGCCACAGCAAGATCCGCTCTTGCGGCTTCTCCCGGCCGGGCTTTTGTCCCGAGACCACCGCACCCAGCTCGGCGTAGAGGGTCTGCGCAGACAGCTTTCCGGTGTCGACGTGGTGGCGCAGCGCGCCGAACCGGCCGGACTGAGCCTCACGCCAGTCGTCGACGACGACTTTGTCGATGATGTCGAGCAGGTCCTCGGATACGGCGCTGACCGTGCCGTAAGGCACGACGAACGCGCCGGGCTTGACCAGCCCCGGGTGCAGCAGCGCGGCGGCCTCGGTCAGACGCGTGGCCTCGACCAGGATGTCCGCACCGTCGAAGGTCTCGGAGACGCTCGCGGCGACGCGTACCGGGGTGTCGGTGACCTCGCGCAGCCGGCGGGCGAACGCCTCGCGTGACTCGGGGCGCCGGCTGGTCACCCGGATCTCGTCGAACTCGAACAGCGAGTCGAGCATGGTGACGTTGCAGAACGCGGTGCCGCGCGCGCCGACGTGGCCGAGGATCTTGGCGTCCGGGCGGGCCAGGTACCGGGCCCCGACCGCGGTCATGGCGCCGGTGCGGGCCTCGGTGATGAACGTCGCGTCGATGATCGCGCGCGGCGCCCCGTTGGCGGGGTCGTAGAGGGTGAGCAGTGCCAGCTCGCTGGGCAGGCCCAGTTCGAAGTTCGGCACGAAGTCACCGACGACCTTCACCCCGCTGACCCCATGGTCGCCGAGGGTGGACACGTGTCCGCGCAGGATGTTGAAATGGCCGGCGCCCCCGTTATCCGGGATCAGGTGTGTACGCGGCTCGAACACCGTCTCGCCACGTCCGTGCGCGGCGACGACGTGCTCCACGGCATCGATGATCTCGGTCTTCGTGATGCCCAGTTCCTCGACGTCCGGGCCGGACAGGAACCTGAGCCAGATGGCTTCTTGCTGGACGTCAGAGCGCACGTAATGTCCCGGGATGGGTGAGGGCGAAGAAAGAGCGGATGGCATCCTCGCCAGGCGCACCGTCAACCCTCTCAGGAAGCCATGGGCGGCGTCGACCGCCGGTACCTACTGGGTCAACAACCTCGGGCGGCCGGGCGCGACCGGTTCGCTCTCGATCGACGGCGACAAGAGTGCATTCGGCATCGGAACCGGAGGCGTTCGGCGCACGTCCAACCGCCGACCACCTCCTCTTTCCACAGGAGCATCAGATGTCGACAACGATCACACTCGGCCGCCGCTCGTTCGTCGCGGGCACCGCGGCCATCGCCCTCGCAGCCGTCGCGGGCGCTTACCTCGTCGGGTCGGCGAACCATTCAGCCGCCGCGCAGAGCGTCTACACGGTGCCGGCGGCGGACCAGAGTTCGAACGCGATGCCGGGAATCACCGTAAGCGGCGTCGGTACGGTCAACGGCACTCCAGACACACTCATCCTCAACCTGACGGTGACCCAGACTCGCAGCGACGTCTCGTCAGCGCTATCCGCCGCCAACGGCAGCATGACCGCGGTGGACTCGGCCCTGAGCGGCAAGGGCGTGGCGAACGCTGACCTCAAGACCTCGGGGGCTCAACTGCAGCCGAACTACTCCTCGAGCGGAAGCATCAAGGGATACACGGCGTCCGAGTCGCTGACCGCGACGCTGCGCGACCTCAAGGCCGCCGGGTCCGCGATCAGCGCGGCCGCGTCGGCTGGCGGCAACGCGACGCGCATCGACAATGTCTCCCTCGACATCGCTCACGACAACGCGCTGATGACGCAGGCACGCACCGCCGCCTATGCAGACGCCAAGGCCAAGGCGCAGCAGTACGCGGGCGCGGCCGGCGAATCGCTCGGCAAGCCGACCCAGGTGACCGAGACGGTCAACTCCCCCGCGAGCCCGGTCGACTTTCCCGCGTTCGCCGCGCAGGGCAGCGCCTCATCGTCACCGGTGCCGATCAAAACCGGCAGCGCACAGATCTCGGTGACCGTGAACGTCGTCTTCGCCGTCAGCTGACCAATGCCGGCAGGTGCGGCCGAACGAGCCGATTCACACGCGGCCCGTCGCGGCGGGACCCGTCAGACGATCGAGCGACGTTGGAGGTCGATGAAATCGGGGTCGTGTTCTTCGAACAGGTCGCCGAGCGCGTCCGGTCCGTGATCCATGAGGTACTGGGTTTCCGCGTCGCTGATCGGCAACGCCTGGAGGAAGGCGACGGTCTTGTCCTCGTAGACGCGGGAGCGTAGTGCGTCGTCATCCCACAAATAGGGGGCCGCGAACATGAGGTTCGGGACCGTGGTGTCAGGGCGGTGCATCTTGACGACGCCGGGGAATGCGCCGCCGGGTCGGGCGCGGTAGCCGCTATTGATGACGCAGAAGGCAGCGGTGGAGACCACTTCGCCGAAGTCGGGCAGGTTGCTCACCGCGATAATCTCGACTCCGAGCGGGGGGGTGACGTCGTAGCCGTCGTCAACGTAGTCGGACAGGCCGATGGTGCAATACGTGGTCAGGCCCTCTTCCGGGGTTTCGGTGCTGTGCAGCACGTAGATCTCGGACTTCTCGTCTTTGTCCAGGTAGTTGATGACGCGCCATTGCGCCCCGTCGAGCACCGCGCGCACGTCCTGTGCGAGCTGCTTGTTGGCGTCACTGGGCGGCTTTGCCATCAGGGGCCTCCGAAGAAGGAAGAGCGGTCTTCGCCCGCGTGACCCTGGTTGGATTCGGGCAGTTCAGGCCAGTAGTGGGATGGGTCGTTGTGCTCGTCGAGGAATTGTTCCCGGCTGATCCCTCTCTGGTACCCGGAGTCGCGGTGTTTGCGGAACTCGAAGCCTGGCTTGTGCCCCATGTCCCATGGTTCACCCTCCGTGATCTCCTTCCCGGTTAGCGGGTCGTAGACCTTGCCGTCCTTCTTCGCCGCATCCCAAACCTTGTCGCGCACGCCCTCGCGGAACGCGGTAGGCCGACGGTAAGTGTACTTCGGATCCAACATCGCCCTGAGGTTGCTGCGCAGCGCGGCCTGGGTCCTGCTCTGCGCGGCCCGCTCGGCGTCGGTGGTGACCGTTCTGGCCGCGTTCCCTTCCATATCGGCAAGGATCTTCTTGATGTCCTCGGCTTTCTCCGCATCGGCCTGGATGGTGCGTTCCACGACCTTCTTCAGCCTGCCGCCGCTGGTGCGGTACAACTTCTCGACCGCATTGCCGGCATCCTCGCCCAGCGCCTTGGCCAAGCGCTTGGCCGTCTGGTCCAGCGCCTGGACTATGGCGTTGCTCATGCGAAGCTCACCGACCCGGTCTTGGCGGCGAAGCCCTGCGCATGCGCGGCGATCGACTCCACGTGGCCTTCGAGGGTCATGGCGTGCCGCCGGGGGTCAGCAGGAGTCATAGGGAATGAGCCTCCTGTACCCCCGACCCCGGACGGCGCACCGAGAATCGCGCTGACCACCTCGTAGGCCATCGCGGCTGCGGCTCGCTCGACGATCTCTTTCAGCAACTCGACCGCCTTGCTGATCGCCTTACCCATGATGTGCTGCTCCAACTGGCTGATCAGCGCATTGACCAGTCTGTCTGCACGCTCGACCTCGTCCTGACCACCGCGGCGATCCGGCGCATGCGGGTCTACGAGGCCGTATACAGCGCGCCGCCGGATCGTGGCGGGCCGGCCGCCGGCGCGCCCTATCGCGCTCAGCCCACGGCGCGCTCGCGCAGCGAACGTGGGCGCAGGTCGGTCCAGACTTCCTCGATATACTCGAGGCACTGCGGCCGGGTGCCCACCACGCCCTGCGCCCGCCAGCCCGGCGGGAGATCCTTGCCCTCGGGCCACACCGAGTACTGCTCCTCGTCGTTGACGACGACCGCGAAGCGCGGCTGCGGGTCCTGGCCTTCGGCGCCGCTCATGGCGCCACCTCCGTCTCGTAGTGCTTCATGGTTGGACTCATGGTCGGGTTCTGCGCCTGCGCCTGGCGCGGGATGCGCGCGGAGGCGGCGAGAGCGGCGAGGCCGACCTCGTCGTCGATCTGCGCGTCCGGCGCCACCTGGTCGAAGCGGGCGACCGAGGGCACGCGGCTCGCGACGAGGATCGTGAGCAGCAGCAGCGCCGCGAACAGCTCGTACGCCAGCCCGATGCCCCGCCCCGCGCTCACCCCGGCCGCCCGGGCGAGCCAGTGTGCCGTCATCGGGCCGAGCAGGCCGTTGGCCAACGGGATCGTCGACCACGCGACCAGGGTGTTGAGCGCGAACACGCGGCCGTGAAAGCGCAGCGGCACCTTCACCAGGACGATCGCCATGTAGACGCCGTTCATCAGCGTCACCGTCAGCGCCATGCCGAACCCGCCGACGGCCACCAGCGCGACCGAGGGCCGGGCCCCGGCCATCGCGCCGAACACCGCGAAGGCCGCGAGGAACGCCAGGACCGCGCGCATCCGGTGCCGGCGCGGACCGCCCCAGGCCAGGATCACGAAACCGCCGACCACCGCGCCCGCGCCGGAGAACGTCGCGGTGAGCGCGGCGGTGTGCAGCGGGTAGAAGGAGAGCACCAGCGGCGAGAGCATCACGAGCATCGGCGCGAGGAAGACGTTCGCGGCGGCGAAGACCAGCAGCAGGGAACGCAGCCCGCGATTGCCGGCGGAGAAGCGGAAACCCTCCTTGATCTCGGCGACCAGAGACTCCCGGC
>JBOHCW010000579.1:0-7102 GCA_050725375.1 Actinocrinis sp.
TGGCAAGGTATTGATCGAGGTTGAAGTCGGGCCGCCTGTGTCCGCACCAGTTGCGCTTGTCGCGGTTGTCGTTCGTCTCCAGCCGAGACCGATTGTCACCACCTTCGCTCGGTCCCAGGAGTATGACGTCCCGGCAGTGCCATCGATGCGCTGTATGACGATCGAGTCGGTGCTGGTACGGCCTACAGGCTCTCGTGCCGGACTGCTGTTGGCGGGCGCAAGCGTTCGCCCCGTATGAGTCGCCGATTGCGCTTACGGGCGGATCGTTTTGCAGTCGCTGCATCTTGAGCGTGGGCGACCCGATTTGCGCCTATGACGTCCTGAGGTTCGGCGTCGTTGTCCGCTTCACCTGGACATGACGGGGTGATCATTTGCGCTTGCGGCTGAGGCGTGTGTGTACGGGCCGATTGCTCGCTTACCGCGTAGCGGACGCTGTTGTTGTCCGCCTCAAGTGGACAGAGCAAGGTACTGATTACGCCTACTACCGGGACGTCCGCGCACGTGCCGGCCGCGTCCGTGGTTGTCGGTGAGCAGGCGAAGCCTGCCGGTGTGATGCGACGAGCTGACCGGTTCGATTGCGCTTACGGTGTCGCGAGGGTTGGTGGCCTTGTCCGTCTCAGGCGGACAAAGCCAGGGCGCTGATTGCGCTTGCGGTAGGTGCCCGTGCCCGTGCCCGTGTGCTGCCGGCCGCTACGTGTGCGGCCGGCAGCACAATCGATCGTTGCGTCACGAGCGAGCGGGGTGCTCGTTCGGCTTACAGATTCTCGTGCCGGGCGGCCTTCTCGCGCAGCAGCCTCGGCGGGCGGAAGCGTTCGCCGTACAGGTCGGCCAGATGGTCGGCGCGGGCGGTGAACTCCTCGACGCCGTACGCGTTGACCAGTTGCGCCGCGCCGCCGGTCCAGACGGGGAAGCCGATGCCCATGATCGAGCCCAGATTCGCGTCGCGGGTCGAGGTGAGTACGTTCTCTTCCATGCACCGGACGGTCTCCAGCGCCTGGACGAACAGGAGACGGTCGCGCACGTCCTGCTCGTCCACGCCCGCGTCCGTGCGCGTGTACCTCTGGACCAGCTCAGGCCAGAGACGCTTTGGCGCGCCCTGCGGGTAGTCGTAGAACCCGGCGCCGCCCGCCTTGCCCGGCCGGCCGAATTCGCGCACGAACTGCTCGACGACGCGGATCGCCGGATCGTCTCGCAGTTCCTTGATCCGCGCGGACGACCGGTCGCGGGTGTCGCTGTCTCCGTTGTCCCCGCCGTCCTCGCCGCCTTCGCCGTCCCCGCCGTCCCCGCTGCCTTCGGCCAGGTCGGCCAGGGTCTGGTCGCGGACCTTCAGCGACAGGCTGAGGCTCACCTCGTCGTGCACGGCCAACGGGCCGACCGGGAAGCCGGTCTTCTTGGCCACGTTCTCGATCAGGGCCGGGTGCACGCCCTCGGCCAGCAGCCGCACGCCCTCGTTGATGAACGTGCCGAACGTGCGCGAGGTGTAGAAGCCGCGCGAATCGTTCACCACGATCGGCGTCTTGCCGATCTGCAGGACGTAGTCGTACGCGCGCGCGAGCGTCGCGTCCGAGGTCTTCGCGCCCCGGATGATCTCGACCAGCTTCATCTTCGGCACCGGCGAGAAGAAGTGCAGCCCGACGAAACGGCTCTGGTCCGGCACGGCCTCGGCCAGGCCGGTGATCGGCAGCGTCGAGGTGTTCGACGCGATGACGGCGTCCGGCAGCGCTGCCGCCTCGGCCTTCGCGTTGACCTCGTTCTTCACCGCGCGCTGCTCGAATACGGCCTCGATCACCAGGTCGCAGCCGGCCAGGTCGGCGTAGTCGGCCGTGACGGCGATGCGGCCCAGGATCTCGTCGCGCTTCGCCTCGCTCAACCGGCCCTTGGCGACCTGGCCGTCGAGTTGCGCGTTCACTGCGGCCCGGCCCCGCTCGGCGGCCTCGGCGCCGACGTCCTTGAGCACGACGTCGATCCCGGCCGCCGCCGTGACCTGCGCGATGCCCGCGCCCATCATGCCCGCGCCGAGCACCGCGACCTTCGTGGTCTGATACTTCTCGACGCCGGACGGCCGGGAACCGCCGGCCTTGATCTCGTTGAGCTGGAAGAAGAACGTGCCGATCAGGTTCTTCGAGACCTGACCCGCCGCCAGCTCCACGAAGTAGCGGCCCTCGATCCGCGAAGCGGTGTCGAAGTCGACCAGCGCGCCCTCCACGGCCGCGGCCAGCGCCTTCTCCGGCGCCGGCAGCGTGCCGTGCGTCTGCTTGCGCGTGACGGCGGCCGCCGCGGCGAGCAGGCCGTACGAGTCCGGGTCCAGCGCCTTGAGGTCCTTCACGCCCGCGCCGGGCGAGCTGTCCCACGGCTGCGCCGCGTCAGGGTTCGCCATCACCCACGCGCGCGCCTTGGCGATCAGGTCATCCCGGTCCGCCGCCAACTCGTCGGCGATCCCCGCCTTCACCGCCGCGGCCGGGCGAAGCTGCCTGCCCTCGGCCAACAGCGGCAGCGCCGCCTGCACGCCGAGCATCCGCACCGTGCGCGCCACGCCGCCCGCGCCCGGGATCAGGCCGAGCGTGACCTCGGGGAAGCCGAGCCGCACGTCGGCGCGGTCCAGCACCACGCGGTGATGGCACGCGAGCGCGATCTCCAGCCCACCGCCGAGCGCGCTGCCGTTGACGGCCGCCACGACCGGTCGGCCCAGCCGCTCCAACCTGCGCAGGTAGGACTTGACCAGCTCGATCCCGGCGGCGAACGGCGCGACGTGCGCCGGCGTCACCGTGCCGAGTTCGCGCAGATCGCCACCCGCGAAGAAGGTCTTCTTCGCCGAGGTGATCACCACGCCGGCGATCGACGCGCGCTCGGCCTCCAGCCGGTCCACGGCCGCGCCGAGCGCCGCGCGGAACCCGGCGTCCATCACGTTCACGGAACCGGCCTGGTCGATCGTCAACGTGACGACCCCGTCCGCGTCCCGCTCGTACCGGATGCCGTCGACGGCACCGGTGTCGGCGCCCTGCGCCTCAGTGCCCTGGTTTTCAGGATCCCGCGTCACTTCACACCCGCTCGATGATCGTCGCCACGCCCATGCCGCCGCCGACGCACAGCGTCGCCAGCCCCCGCCGCAGGTCGCGGCGCTCCAACTCGTCCAGCAGGGTGCCCAGCAGCATCGCCCCGGTCGCGCCCAGCGGATGGCCCAACGCGATGGCGCCGCCGTTCACGTTCACCCGCTCCTCGTCCACGCCCAGGTCGCGGCAGAACTTCATCACCACGGCCGCGAAGGCCTCGTTGACCTCGAACAGGTCGATGTCGTCCACCGAGAGCCCGGCCCGGTCCAGCGCCTTGCGCGCGGACGGGGCCGGCCCGGTCAGCATGATCGTCGGCTCGGTGCCGACCGCCGCCGCCGACACGATCCGGGCGCGCGGGCGCAGACCGAGCCGCCGGCCGGTCTCCGCGTTGCCGATCAGCACGACCGCCGCGCCGTCCACGATCTGCGAGGAGTTGCCGGCGTGGTGCACGTGATCGATCCGCTCCACCTGCGGGTAGCGGTCGATCGCCACGGAGTCGAACCCGTACTCGCCCGGCAGCACGAACGAGGGCTTGAGCGCGCCGAGCGTCTGCGCGGTGGTCTGCGCACGGATCGTCTCGTCCGCCGCCAGCAGCACGGTGCCGTTCTGGTCGACGACCGGCGCGATCGAGCGCTCGAAGTAGCCCTTGTCCCGCGCGTTCGCGGCCTTCTGCTGGCTGCGCGCCGCGAAGCCGTCCACGTCCGCGCGGCTCAGGCCCTCCAGCGTGGCGATCAGGTCGGCCGACACGCCCTGCGGCACGAACCCGGTGGCGAAACCAGTCTCCGGGTCGGCCATCCAGGCGCCGCCGTCCGACCCCATCGGCACCCGCGACATCGACTCGACGCCGCCGGCCACCGCGAGATCGTCGAACCCGGCGGCCACCTTCGCCGCCGCCGCGTTGACCGCTTCCAGGCCCGACGCGCAGAACCGGTTGAGCTGAACGCCCGGCACGCTCTGCGACCAGCCCGCGGCCAGCACCGCGATACGCGCGATGTCAGAACCCTGCTCGCCGACCGGCGAGACCACGCCGAGCACCACGTCGTCCACGGCCGAGGTGTCCAGGTCCGTGCGCTCGGCGAGGGCGCGCAGCAGGCCGGCGGCGAGCGTCACGGGCTTGACGCTGTGCAGCGACCCCCGCTTGCCCTTGCCGCGCGGCGTGCGTACCGCGTCGAAGATCAGTGCATCCGTCATACGTTCACGGTAGGCGCGGCCCGGCCCGAAGTCTCATGACCGGCGCGCTCACTGTTCCTGACCGCAAGCAATCCTCTAGCAGCCGAGCCCGACGCCGGAGCACAGGGTGAGCAAACGCTCACCTATACTGGCCAACGTTCACAGCCAATTCCCAGCCGGCCCCAAGACAGCCGGCACGAAGGGCCACATGCCGATCGAGCGAGCTTCGGCCGAGCGCGACCGCGGCGGCGCCGCGACCAGGGCACGGATCCTGGAGGCCGCCGAACGGGTGGTGCGCGAGCGCGGCCTGGCCCGTGCGACCACGAAGGAGATCGCGCGCGCGGCGGGCTGCTCCGAGGCCGCGCTGTACAAGCACTACGCGGACAAGAGCGAGATCGTCCTTGCCATGATCACCAGTCGGCCGGGCGGCTTCCCGCAGCACCTCGCCGGTCTGCGCGACCAGGCCGGAACGCTGGATGTCGAGGCCACGCTGACCGACCTGGCCGAGCGTGCCGTGGACTTCTTCGCGCGCGCCATGCCGGTCGGCAACGCGCTGCTCGCCGAGCCGGACCTGTTGGCCCGCTATCGCGAACGGCTCGCCGTGCGCGGCTCCGGCCCGCGCACGCCCGTGACCAGGCTCGCCGACTATCTGCGCGCCGAGCGCGACCGGGGCCGCATCCGTCAGGACGCCGACCCCGACGCCGCCGCGGCGCTCCTGCTCGGCGCCTGCTTCCACACCGCGTTCCTGGGCGTGTTCCTCGGCGACCTCGCCGCCACCGCCGGCGAGCGCGGCGCGGAGGTGAAGACGTTCGCCCGCAACACTGTCAGCACCCTGATGCTCGCGCTCGCGCCGCGGGGGGCGGGCTGAAGCCGAACGCGGGCGCCCGAGCCCGGGCGCCCGACGCCGATCGCTAGGCCTCGTCCGCGTCGCGGGCATGATCCAGATATGACGCGCCGTCCGGCCCCGCCACCTGGCGCGAACCCTGATACGAACGCGGCGTGCTGCCCGTCCATCGGCGAAACGCGCGATGGAACGCGCTCGGCTCCGAGAAGCCCAGCCGCTGCGACAACTGCTCGATCGACACGTCGCCGCGTGCCAGCGCCGACACCGCCACGTCCTGGCGCAGCTGGTCGCGCACCCGCTGGAAACTGGTGTCCTCGGCGGCGAGCCTGCGCCGCAACGTCTGCGCGCTGACCGACAGCCGCGCCGCGATCTGCTCCAGGCCGGGCAGCTCGGGCGCCTCCCCCTCGCCGAGCGCCTGGTTCAGCAGCCTCCTGACTTGCGCCGACACCTCGCTGCCGTAGTCCATCCGCGCCAGGATGTCCCACGGCGCGCGCCGCAGGAACGCCTTGAGCGCGGCCTCGTCCTGCACGACCGGCTGGTCCAGCAGCGACCGGTCGAAGCAGACGCGGGTCGACGACGCGTCGAACCGGCACGTCGTGCCGTACAGCAGCCCGTACTCCAGCGCATGCGCGGGAGCGGGGTACCCGAGCGAGACCTCGTGCAGGCCGATCCGACGCCGGATCAGCCACGAGGCGGACCGGTGCCACACCATCAGCAGCGACTCGGCGCCGAACCGGTCCGGGTCGTCGTAGTCGGACAGGTCGAACTCGACGCGGGCCAGCGACCCCTGTTCGAGCAGCGTGAACCGGGGTCCGGCCGGAAACAGCCGATAGAACCGGTCGGCGCGGCGCACCGCCGTGCGCAGGTCGGGACTGCAGTGCACGACCGCGTGCGCCATCATCGCGAACGTCCCGACCCGCAGCGGCGCCGAGCACAGCCCGAGCATCTCGTCGTCCAGGAGGGTCCACAGCGACTTGGTCAGCGCGACGAACTGCGCGCCGGTCACCCGCCCGTGCGCGTCGTCGAGCACGGAGGGGGAGATCCCGGCCGAGGCGAGCGGCGGCCCGACGTCGACGCCCCGGCGCTGCGCGCCCGCGAGCGCCGCCCGCACATGATGCGCGGCGGCCCAGCGGGTGAATCCCATCGGTTCGCCGCCGCGTGGCTCGCCTGCCGAATGTCCACCGCTCACAGCCAGCCATCGTACGTAACCGGCGGCGCCAGCGGTCGATTGGAGCAGGCGCGGGCTCAGTGCCGGTCCCAGTCCCGGTCTCGCTGGCTAGGCTCGCGGCATGACTGGTCCGAACGGCCCGCTCGCCGGCATCCGCGTGCTCGAATTCGCCTCGCTCGCCCCGGCGCCGTTCGCGTGCACGATCCTGTCCGATCTCGGCGCCGACGTGCTGCGCGTCGCCAATCCCGCCGATCGCGGCCCGACCAGTGCACCGCACGACGGCGACCCGCTCGACCGGGGACGGTCCATCGTGGCGCTCGACCTGAAGTCACCTTCCGGCAGTTCGGCGGCGCTGTCCCTCGCCGCGCGGGCCGACGTGCTGGTCGAGGGTTTCCGGCCCGGCGTCATGGAACGGCTCGGGCTCGGTCCCGAGCCCTGTCTCGGGCGAAACCCCCGACTGGTCTACGCGCGGATGACCGGCTGGGGACAGGACGGGCCGCTCGCCGCCCGCGCGGGGCACGACATCAATTACCTGGCGCTGTCCGGCGCGCTCGAACCGCTCGGGCCGGCCGACGGTCCGCCGTCGCCACCGCTCAACTACGTGGCGGACTTCGGCGGCGGCGGGATGCTGCTGGCGGTGGGCGTGCTGGCCGCCCTCGTCGAGCGCTCGCATTCGGGGCGCGGGCAGGTTGTCGATGCGGCGATGACCGACGGCGCGGCCCTGATGACCGGCATCGTCCACGGATTGCGGGCGCGCGGGCTGTGGCGCGAGGAGCGCGGCGGCAACCTGTTCGACGGATCAGCGCCCTTCTACGCGGCCTACCCGTGTTCGGACGGCCGCTTCGTCGCCGTCGGGGCGGTGGAGCCGCA
>JBOHCW010000580.1:0-4951 GCA_050725375.1 Actinocrinis sp.
CTCGTGACTGTCTGTGGCCAGATTCGGCAGGTCGCTTTCGCGTGCGCCTATAAGGATTTCTACGTGACCGCCGACAGACGGACACGTGGGGGCGGGTGCGTCGGGTGTGCTCCGGGCCGGGTCCGGGTGAATATGCGGAGCACCCGGTGCGGCTTGATCTGCTTCGCCTCACGTCGGGGTGCGTTGTCTCGCTGAGACGGACAGTCGGCGTCGTGCTGCTGCGGGCGTTTCCCGTTCGCTGTGGTGTTGGGGCCTTGGCTTGGCCGGCCGGAGCGGCGAAGCCCGTTGTCCGTTTGAGGCGGACAGGTGGGGTCGGGTGCGCCGGGTGTGTTCCGGGCCGGGTCTGGGTGAATGTGCGGGTCACCTGGTGCGGCTTGGTCTGCTTCGCCTCACGTCGGGGTGCGTTGTCTCGCTGAGACGGACAGTCGGGGTCGTGCTGCTGTGGTGTGTTCTTGCTGGCGATGGTGTGGGCGGCCTTCGCCGGCCAGTGGGGTCCGAGCAGGTTGTCCGTTTCAAACGGACAGGTGGAGTTCGGTGCATCGGGCGCTCCGGGGCGGGCCAAGAGTTCAGCCCGGCCCGGCAAGGCCTGCGTTGTGTCGAGGTGCGTTGTCTCGCTGAGACGGACAGTGGGTGTCGTCCTGCTCCGGGCGCTTCCCATTCGCTGCGCTCTTGAGGACTTGGCCTGGCCGGCAGGAGCGGCGAAGCCCGTTGTCCGTTTGAAGGTCGGCGGGGCCGACCACCGCGCTTCGCACTCGTCACGCGGTCACGCAGTCATCGGTTCGCGGGGACGAGCTTGTGCGGCGGGCCGAAACGTACCGGGACGCCGGGGGAGTACAGCACGCTGTCCGGGGGTCGGGCGGGGTCGGGCAGCCCGGTCGCAGCGATCAGGTTCTCGTTCAGCTCCAGGAGCTCGGCGCGGAACAGCGGCCAACGCGGATGTGCGTTGGGCATGTAGACGGTGCGGCCGGCTCGTCCGGCGTGCAGGCCCCAGCGCGCGGTCATGAAGTGCTCGGCCGGCGTGGGCTCGCCGACCGCCTCGCCGATGCGGACCCTGATATTCGATGCCACCGATCGCCGCGCCGGCCGGTGCCGGCTGCTCGTGTACCGCATCACGTCGCCGGTTCGCCGCGCGGACATGCGCGACCACACGTACGGCAGTCCGAATCCGATCCGCCCGACGAGCACCGGCAGCAGGCGCGCGGCGTCGAGCGTCAGGAACACCACGGCCCGCCGGCCGGCCCGGTCCACCGAGTAGAGGCGCACATTGGTCTCGGGGAAGCTGCCGAGCCACGGCGTGCCGGGCAACCCGAGCAGCCCGACGCGGTGCATGCGGAACGCGATCAGGCCGATGTACGTGTGCCCGTCGAGCACATCCGGCTCGGTGCCGCGCGGCAGCAGCGGCCGCACCACGTCCGGCGTGACGGCCCAGTGCAGAAACGCCAGATCGAGCCATGACTGCGTGAGCAGCGCGCGGCGCACCGGCCTGACCGGTTCGGGCGTGACCGGTTCGATCAACGCGACGCGCGCGGAGGGCGGCACGAGGCGTTCCTACTCGGACTGCCAGGTGAAGGTCGACTTGTCGAAGCGGCCGGCGGCGAGGTCCTCGCGGCGGATCATCCAGTACAGCTTGCCGGTGTCACCCCACGCCATGCCGCTGCGCGAGTCGCTGTCGAACTGCGCGAGCAGGACGAGCTGCGAAGCCAGTTCCCTGATCGCCGCGTCGTCCGGCTCCTTCTCCGCCTCGTCGGACGCGTCCGCCTCGCCGGTTTGGGTCGGCTCGTCCGGGTCGATTGCCCGGTCAGGCTCCATCGACTGGTCGGGCCCGCTCACGTCGGCCGGCGCGTGCGTCTGCTCAGCTTCGTCCGTGGGATTCGGTGCGGCCGCGTCGTCCGGCTCGTCCGCTTCCTGGTACAGCGCTCGCGCGCCCTCGGGCTCGACGGCTCCCTGCACCGGCTGCGCGTAGCCGCCGATCTGGTGGTGCGGCCAGTGATCGCCGCGGAACTTGCCCAGCGCCGCCCAGAAACCGGTGCCGTCGGGGTCGACGGTCGGATAGTCGCAGTACGCGACCGGGTCGTTCGGGTCGCCGTACGCGGCGGCGAGCGCCGGGTTCTCGTTGTCCGGCACGGTCGCGATCAGCTCGCCCGTGAGCAGGAGGCGCGGGTACGGCGTCATGTCCTCGGGCGCGGAACGCTCGGCGATCTCGGCGTCGTCCGCCACGTAGATCACCCGGGTGCCGTTGACGACGCTGTCGGCGTCCGAGGACACGATGGAGCTGTCGCCGAGGCCGTCGAAGTAGAAGAAGAGCAGCTGGCCCGACGCGGGAAGCGGGATGTCCAGCTCCGAGACGGGCACCTGCGAGCAGTCGAGCGCGGCGACGAAGTTGAGCGGGCCGTGGTCCTGCCACACCGGCCACTCGACCTGCTCGGGCAGCATCGGCCTGCCCCCGAGGTAGGCCACGACCGGCTCGTCCCGCGCCGCGTCCCGGTCGAGGGCGCGCAGGTGGAATCCGGGCCGCAGCAGGCCGATCCAGGTCTGCGCGTCTTGGGCACTGAAGAAGTCGCGACCGGCCTGCGCCGGCGGGGAGTCACTCATCTGCATGCCGAACATCGTGGCAGACGCGCTCCGGACCGGCACACGGCGGGACTCGTCGGGACGGGCGCGTCCTGAGACAGTGGTCTACGTGGTGAGAGCGATGAAGTCCCGGACGAGACAGGGTTCTGGCGGTGGCCGAGACAGTCGCGGTGGCGGCGGACCGGCCACGATGACGGTGCGTCGACCGGCGGTGCACGGCGTCGCGGCCGTCACGGCGCTGGCTTTGATCGGCGCGGGTACCTGCCTCGGCGTGTCGGCCTGCTCAGGCAGCGGTCCGGCGCCGAAAAGCACCGCATCGCGATCGGCGCCGCCGCCAGTGAGCCCGCTGACCGGTGTGGGCACGGCCGGGCGGGTCCTGGCGGTCAAGGTCGACAACGTCGGCGCGGCGCAGCGTGAGCAGAGCGGGCTGAACTCGGCGGACCTCGTCTACGTGATCCAGGTCGAGGGCGGGCTCAGCAGGTACCTCGCGGTCTTCGACAGCGCGCACGCGCCGGCACGGGTCGGACCGGTGCGCAGCGCCCGGCAGACGGACATCCCGCTGCTGGCCGCGTACGGGCACGTCGGCCTGGCCTTCTCCGGGGCGATATCGGGACTGCTGCCGGACCTCGCGCGCGCGAACCTGCGCAGCGTCGCCCCGGCCGACGCGGCGAAGCTGTTCAGCAACGGCGGCAACGATCCGACGTACATCAAGCCGGCCGACGTGTTCGCGGCATACCCGAGCTTGGCTCAGGCCACGGACATCGGCCTGCGCTTCGGCCCGGCGGCGCCTGCCGGCGGAAAGGCGGCCACGTCCGTGACCGTCTCGATGTCCTCCGCATCGTTCACGTTCACCGCCGCCGCGAACCGCTGGCTGGTCTCGGTCGACGGACACGCGGCCACGACGACCGACCAAGGGCGTACGAGCGCTGACAACGTGATCGTCCAGCATGTCCGCGTCGTGCCCGGCAAGTACACCGACCACAACGCCGGACATCCGGACAACGAGGTGTTCTCGCAGACCACCGGCCAGGGCACGGCCGACTTCTACCGCGACGGCAAGGTGTGGCACGGCCAGTGGTCCAAGCCCTCTGACACGTCCGCGACCAGCTATACCTTCAACGGCGCGCCGATGCGTTTGGCGCCCGGACGCACGTGGATCGTTCTCGACGGCGGGGCTTGAGCGCCGTCCTCGTGCCAAGCTTCACGCCGCGAAGCCGCTGTGCTCGCGCGGGTTCACCGTCGAGACCGACGAAATACGCATGACCGTTGCGACTGTTCAACGTGCAGGGATAGCTGTTGCCCAGCACCCGGATCCGAGAAAACGGGCGTGGCCGTTGCGAGCCGCGAGGGTCAGCTGGTGGTCCGAGGTAGTGCCCGCACTCGGACGCGAGCCGTTCGTACATCGAGCGGGCCTGCTCGAAGTGGCCTGCCATGCGAATCAGCTTGCGGAAATCATCCGCGACACGCCATCGAATGTTTGTGCGACGAGGCGGTTGCCGCAGGTAAGCTCGCGGCTACATCCTGACGGCAAAGACCCCGGCCGGTGCACCAACACCGCCGGGGCATGGCACTAGGAGTAACCAGCTCCCGCATGCGAATCCATCCTAGCGCGCATGTGCGCTTCTTCAGTGTCCTGAACAACGACGTCCTGCGGGACGGCCGGTTGAGTTTCTGTGCTCGTGGCATCCTCGCCCATGTACTCTCGCTGCCGGACGGCCACCGCTTCGACATACGGTCGCTGACCGAGCGCACGCCGGAGGGGCGCCAGCGGGTCGCTTCGGCGTTGCGGGAATTGGAGCGGTTCGGCTATCTCAGGCGCACTGTCACGCGCGGGGATCGCGGGCGGGTCAGCACCGAGGTCGAGGTGTTCGAAACGCCGGGGGTCACGGTGGCGCTGGGTCCGGCGCAGGTGGGGCCGGGTGCCGGGAAACCGGACTCCGGTCAGCCGGGAGCTGGTCCAAACGGCGATAACCCCGTAAAAGAACGGGATAAAGAACCCACCCCCGCCGCGCCCGTCCACCGGCCTGCGAACGGCTCGCGGGGTGGTGCGTCGGGCGGGGCGGGGAGTCGTCAGCCTTCGAATTCACTGCCGAACCCGCGTCCGGACCCGTCTGCGGGCCTGGAGCCGCACTCGCGTTCGGGACCGTATTCCGCTTCGAGCCAGAATCTGCGTGCGAGCACGGAAGCGGAGACGGTGGCCGGTGCCGCGCTGCTGGCACGGGTCGGGCGCGCCGAGCCGCAACTCGCGCTGGGAGAGCGCGAGACGGTCGCGTTGGCGCCACTGGTGGCCGAGTGGCGCCGACGGGGTGCGTCCGACCTGCACATACTCGGATCGATGACGCGCGGGTTGCCGCGCGGCGGCGTGCGATGCCCGGTGCGG
>JBOHCW010000581.1:0-2483 GCA_050725375.1 Actinocrinis sp.
GACCGGCGCGATCGCGACGCGTACGGCACCACCGGCGCACTCGCGCGCGCGCCCCTTCGATCTCTGTGACGGAGCGTTCAATGGGCCGAGTCCGGATCGATATCCGTCCGGTTAATCCGGTCGGTCAGCCGGCGTTGTCACCGTTTTCGCCAGTGTGTTCAACGGCGTCGAGTTGTACCGCGGCGGCTTCGTCGCTCCCGTATTCGGCGGCGGCTTCCGGGGCGGCCGCGACCTGTGCGTCGCCCAGAACCTCGGTGCTCACGCCCTCGCCGGCCGGCTCCGGCGCCGGGCGGCGCGGGTGGCCCTCGAGCTCGGCGATGCGGTCCTCGCGCAGTTCGATCTCGTGTGCGAGCCGGTCGAGCACGTCGTCCACTTCGTCCATCCGGTAGCCGCGGGCGCCGACCGAGAAGCGCACCCGGTCCACGTCGGTGCGGGCGAGCAGGCCCGTACCGGGCAGCGCGAGATCGGGCCGGTCCGGCTGCGGTTCGGACATGTGCCCGCCGCCGCCTATCGCCAGCCAGCCCACGGCCGCGAGCAGCGCGACGATCACCACCAGCTGGAGCCAGAACATCGGGGTCCCTCGCCTCGTTCCCTGTGGTTGCCAGTTGCTGTGGTTGCCAGTTGCTGTGGTCACCAGTTGCTGTGATTACCGGTAACCGCCACGGCAACTGGTAACCAGTCGCCACTCGATCAGCGCCTGTAGTCGCGGACTTGATCACATCGGTGACCGCGCCGCGTAGTCTGCCGCCAGAGCATAGGGTACGGCTCCCGGAAAGGGCATGAAGGGAAGCCAGCATGGTCGAGGGCGAATTCAGTCTGGGCCGCCACCGGTTCGGGGCGAACGAGCTGGTCGTGATGGCCATCGTCAACCGCACACCCGACTCGTTCTACGACAGGGGCGCGACCTTTGGCGACGAGGCCGCGATGAAACGCGTGGAACTCGCGCATGCGCAGGGCGCCCGCATCGTGGACATCGGCGGGGTGAAGGCCGGTCCGGGCGAGGCGGTGGACCCGGACGAGGAGATCCGCCGGGTCGCCTCGTTCGTCGAGGCCGTGCGCCGCGGCTTCCCCGACCTGGCGATCTCGGTGGACACCTGGCGGGCCGAGGTGGGCGAGGCGGTGTGCCGGGCCGGCGCCGACCTGCTCAACGACGCGTGGGGCGGTTACGACCCCGACCTCGCAAAGGTCGCGGCGAAGTACCGTGTCGGCCTGGTGTGTATGCACACCGGCGGCGCCGCGCCGCGCACGCGACCGCACCGGGTGACGTACGACGACGTGATGGGCGACGTGCTGCGGCAGACCGGCGAGCTGGCCGAGCGCGCGGTGGCGCTGGGCGTGCCCGCCGAGTCGGTCATCGTCGACCCCGGGCACGACTTCGGCAAGAACACCCGGCACTCGCTGGAAGTGACCCGCCGGCTCGGCGAGCTGACCGCGACCGGCCGGCCGGTGCTGGTCTCCCTGTCCAACAAGGACTTCGTCGGCGAGACGCTGGACGTGCCGCTGGACGGCAGGCTGACCGGGACGCTGGCCGCGACCGCGGTCTGCGCGTGGCTCGGCGCGCGGATCTTCCGGGTGCACGAGGTGGTCGAGACCAGGCAGGTGCTCGACATGGTGGCCTCGATCGCCGGCACCCGAGAGCCGGCGGTGTCCCGGCGCGGCCTGGCCTGAATCGTCGGGCGAAGCCGTCGGGCGAAGCCGTGGCCGGGCACGTGAAAGACTTGACCCGTGGCGGAACCGAATGTCAATGCACTGCTGAAACTCGACCGCGAGCTGGTGTGGCACCCGTACGGCGCCATGCCCGGCGGGCTCGATCCGTTGCTGGTCACCGGCGCCTCAGGCGTCCGGCTCGACGTGACGCTGCCGGACGGCACGCACACCGAGCTGATCGACGGCATGTCGTCCTGGTGGGCGGCGATCCACGGCTACCGGCACCCGGTGCTCGACGCCGCCGTACGCGGGCAGCTGGACCGGATGGCGCACGTGATGTTCGGCGGGCTGACGCACGAGCCCGCGATCGCGGTCGCGCGGCGGCTGGTGGAGCTGGCGCCGGAGCCGCTGCGGCACGTGTTCCTGGCCGACTCGGGCTCGGTGTCGGTCGAGGTCGCGATCAAGATGTGCCTGCAGTACTGGCAGTCGGCCGGGCGGCCGGGCAAGCGTCGCCTGCTGACCTGGCGCGGCGGATATCACGGCGACACGTTCCACCCGATGTCGGTCTGCGACCCTGAGGGCGGCATGCACAGCCTGTGGCGCGGCGTGCTGCCTGAGCAGGTGTTCGCCGATGAACCGCCGGCCGGTTACGACGCAGCGCCGTCTGACGCATACGTGGCGCACCTATCGGACCTGATGGAGCGTCACGCGGACGAACTTGCGGCGGTGATCGTCGAACCGGTCGTCCAGGGCGCGGGCGGGATGCGTTTCCACTCCCCTGCGTACCTAAGGACGCTGCGTGACCTGTGCGACGCGCATGGCGTGCTGTTGATCTT
>JBOHCW010000582.1:0-17533 GCA_050725375.1 Actinocrinis sp.
GGTCTACATCGTGCGCAATGACGGCCTTCTGCCACTCACCCACATCGCGCTGCTCGACCCTGATGTACCCGGTTCGTCAATGCACTGCGATGATGATGAGCGGCCGGGGAACCTCGACGATCTCGGCCCGCTGTCCTGGGAAAGCTGCACGGTCACCTTCACGGCGCGGCCGGGCACGCACCAAGAGTCCGTCACCGCGACGGCCACCGCGCCCCTGCTCCAGCGAACGCTCAGCACGAGCGCCCCCAGCGGCTACACGGCGGTCCGGCCGGACCTGAGTGCGTCCCTGACTTTGGGAAACGGCCTCACGGCAGGGGGCGATCTGCGCATCGGCAAGCCCGCCGGCGCGAGGATCACCGTCACCGACTCGGGCGACGTCCGGCTCGAACACATCACGCCGACCGCCGCGCCGCCGCTCGCCGCCGTGTCCTGCGCCGACTCCGGCGGCGGCCCTGCCGTCGCAGCACTCGAACCCGGCCGATCAGCCGCCTGTGACGCCAGGTTCACGCCCGCCCCCGGACCCCGGTCCACGGCCGTCACGGTCACCGGAACCTGGTACTGGTCAAAGCCGATCACGACGCAGGGTCCTCAGTCACCGCGCCGCGTCACCGTTCAGGCGACGGCCGGGGCGTCGTACGTCGGCGTCCTGCCGCCGAGTCCTCCGCCGCCGAAGCCAAGCCCGTCACCGTCGCCGACTCCGCCTGCACCTGCGCCGGTGAAGCGCACGCCGCCACCCGCACCCGCGATCGTCCCGCCGCCTGCGCCACCATCCCCGACGCCGGCGCGTCCGAGCCCGCCGCCCAGTCCCGCGCCCAGTCCGACACACGCCGTCCTTCAGGCCGCGCAGCAGTTTCAGCCGACGCGCGGTCTGTCGATCCCGCTCAAGGTGCTCGCGATCGTGATCATCCCGGCCGTCGCCGCCGCCCGCCGCGTCATCTCGCGCCGCTGAACCGACGCCGTCGCCTCCGGCGCCACAGTCGCACCGCTGCTCGCCGCGGTGTTCGCCACCGCCCTCACCGCGCTCACCGCCTGCGTCGCCGCCGCCGGCGGTGCCGACAGCGCCACAGCCATCAACGCCGCGGCGAACGACAACGTAGTCGAGCCCCGCGAATAGGAACCGGACACCGTACGCTCCTTCCCCGTGCATCCCCGAGCGTTTTCGTTGACGGCATTCATCCGCTTATACAACTTATCTGCCGATCGACCCGCGCCCCCGTCCAACGGACCCGGCCTGCGCCGAACGAGCGACCAGCCCGCTCGTGCGGCGCACCTCGCGCACCGCGCGGCTACCAGCTCTTGCCGGCCTGCTCGCGGACCGTGCGGTTGATCCGGTTGAAGAAGTTGGTCAACGCGATCTCCAAAGTGATCGCGGACAGCTGCCGGTCGTCGAAGTGCGCGGCCGCGGCCTGCCAGATCTCGTCCGTCACCCCCGCCGCGCCGTCCTGGATCCGGGTCGCCGCCTCGGCCATCGCGAGCGCCGCCCGCTCCGCCTCGCTGTAGAACGGCGTCTCGCGCCAGGCGACCACGTTGTGCAGTCGCTCCTCGGTCTCGCCGCGCTTCCTCGCCGCGGCGATCCCGGCGTAAACACACGGAGCGCAGCCGTTGATCTGGCTGGCCCGCAGGTGCACCAGCTCGATCACGATCGGGTCGACGCCCGAGGCGTGAATCGCCTTGTTGAGCAGCCCGACCGCCGTCAGCACGTCGGGGTCGGCCGGACTCTTGATACGCGGTTCCATAACGCTGCTCCTTGAGGTGGACCTTCGGTTACCGGGGCCGGTCCCGGCCCGTCATCACCCATGACGGAGCAGTTCGCGGGAAGGTAACAGCATGTCCGGCAGCAGCCCGACGAATCCGGTGGCCGACGCGTTCGAGGCCCAGCGCGACCGGCTGCGCCGGATCGCCTACCGCGTCCTGGGATCGCAGACCGACGCCGAGGACGTGGTCCAGGAGGCCTGGCTGCGCCTGTCGCGCCAGGACGCGCAGACCATCCACAACCTCGCCGGCTGGCTGACCACGGTCGTCGGCCGGCTCAGCCTGGACCTGCTGCGTTCGCGCCAGGCCCGTCCCGAGGCGCCGCTGGACGAGCACCTGCCCGAGATCGCCATCCCGCCGGACCACAGCGCCTCGCCGGAGGACGACGCGGCCCTCGCCGACTCGATCGGCCTCGCGCTGCTCGTCGTGCTCGACGCGCTGGCCCCGGCCGAACGGCTCGCCTTCGTCCTGCACGACCTGTTCGCGGTGCCCTTCGACGAGATCGGCCGGATCCTCGGCAAGTCCGCCGACGCCGCCAAGATGACCGCCAGCCGGGCCCGCCGGAAAGTCCAGGCCGGTGAACGGCCGCGCCGCGCGGGCCGCGAGCAGCGCGAAGTGGTCGACGCGTTCCTGGCCGCGACCCGGCGCGGTGACTTCGAGGAGTTGCTGCGCGTGTTGGACCCCGAGGTCCGCCTGACCGCCGACACCGCCGACGGCGAGGTCGTGATCCTCGGCGCCACCCAGGTCGCCCATGGCGCGCGACTGGGGGCCGCTATGGCCGCTCACGCACGCAAGGTGCTCGTCAACGGGCTGCCCGGCATCGTCTCCTGGCGCCAGGACGGCAGTGTGCTCTCGGTCCTCGCGTTCACCGTCGCCGACGGCCGGATCACCGCCATCACGGCCGTCAACGACCCGGTCAAGCTCGCCGCGATGAACCTGCCGGATCCGGAACGGCCAATACGGCCATAAGAGGGCGAGCAGACCCCGGCTGAACGGTCCGGGCCTCGCCACACGTGTCCCAGAGGACTGCACCTGACCATGCGTTTCTCACGCGGGTATGTACAAGGCAGACGAGGCTGGATAAGGAGGCGCCCGATGCGTACGCAGTGGGACACCGACGCGCAGGCCAACGCGTTCACTCAAGGGCTGTTCGACGGCCTTCCAAGCAAGTACGACTTACTTGCCGAGGTGCTCTCCTTCGGCCAGAACAGACGCTGGCGGCACGCGATGGTCGACGCCGCGCGCACCATCAGCCCGAACGCGGAGCGGGTCCTCGACGTCGCGACCGGGACGGCCGGCGTCGCGCTCGCCTGGACCCGGCGCGCGTCCACGTCGGTCGAGGTCGTGGGCGTCGACCTCACCGAACAGATGCTGAGTGTCGGTCAGCGCCGGGTAGCCGCGCGCGGCGCCCAGTCCCGCATCCGCCTCGTCGCCGGACGCGCCGAGCGGCTGCCGTTCCCCGACGCGTCGTTCGACGCCCTGACGTTCACGTACCTGCTGCGTTACGTCACCGATCCCGCCGCGACACTGCGCGAGCTCGCTCGCGTCGTGCGTCCCGGCGGCGCCATCGCGAGCCTTGAGTTCGCCGTGCCGGGCCAGCCGGTATGGCACAGCGCGTGGACGGCGTACACCCGCACGATCCTCCCGCTCGCCGGCCAGGCGACCGGCGGCCGCGAGTGGGCCGAGGTCGGCCGGTTCCTCGGCCCGAGTATCACCGAGCACTACCAGCGCCACCCGGTCGAGCAGACCGTCGCCCACTGGCGCGCCGCGGGCATCGAGGACGTCGGCACGCGCGCCATGAGCCTCGGCGGCGGCCTGGTCATGTGGGGCCGCAGGGCGGGGACGGCCGACCGGTCCGACGCGTCACCCCCGGCGGCGGTGACCGAGAGGCCCGCGCCCGAGCCCGCGCCGTCCCCCGAACCGTGACCGCCTCGGACAGAGCGAATCCGACCCCTGACTCCCTCGCCCCCGCCTTCTACGCGCGCCGCGGCGGGCCGCTCCGGGACTGGTGGACGGTCCTGCATCCGCCGTACACACTCTGGCATCTGTCGTACGTCGCGATCGGCGCCGCTCTCGCGCCGCGCGTCGACTGGTGGATCGTCGGCGCGAGCATCCTCGCGTTCGCACTCGCCGTGGGTATCGCGGCGCACGCACTCGACGAGTGGCACGGCCGTCCGCTGCGCACCGGCATCAGTGATCGAGCACTGTGGACCGCCGCCGCCGTCTCGCTCGCCGCCGCCGTCGTACTCGGCGTCAGGACCCTGTCGCACACCGGCCCGGTGCTGATCCCGTTCGTGGGCGTCGGCGTCGTGCTCGTCCTCGGGTACAACCTCGAACTGTTCGGCGGCGCGCTGCACACAGACCTCGGATTCGCCCTGGCCTGGGGCGCGTTCCCCACCGCGGTCGGCTACGTCGCCCAGGCCCCGCCGCTGAACAATCCGCACTCGCTCGGCGCACTACTCGCGGTAGCCGCGGCCACCGCTCTGTCCGCGGCCCAACGACGGCTGAGCACCCCCGCGCGGCTGCTGCGCCGCAAGGCCGCCGGAGCCTCCGGCGTCATCGAACTCGACGACGGATCGACGATCCCGCTCGACCGCGCCGCGCTGCTCGCGCCGCTCGACGCCGCGCTGCGGCTGCTCTCGTACGCGATGCCCGTCCTCGCCGCCGCCGCGCTGCTGGCCCGGCTGCCCCGCTGGTGAGCCAGTCCCCTGCGTCGCCCGGCCGTGCCTCGCCCTAGCCCTCGGTCACCGTCGCGACGAGGCTCACCAGCACTTCGCGCACCCCCGGGTCCAGCCGCTGCTCCATCGCACGCGCGCTCAGCGCCTCGACCGCGCGCTTGCCCTCCCCGGCGATCCGCTCCTCCACGGCGGCGCGCGCGCCGACCGACTCCACCAGCGCGCGCAGCCGGTCCACCGCGTCGTCGGAACCCTCGCCGATCAGTTCGGCGAGCCGCGTCCGGCCCCGCGAGTCCAATCTCTGATATGTCTCGGCGAGCAGGACGGTGCACTTGCCGTCCCGCAGGTCGTCGCCGGACGGCTTGCCGGTCGCGGCCGGGTCGGCGAACGCCCCGAGCAGGTCGTCGCGCAGCTGGAACGCCACGCCGAGCGCCACGCCGTACGCCTCGTACGCCGCCATCAGTCCGTCGTCCGCGCCGGCCAGCGCGCCGCCGAAGCACAGCGGGCCGGTGGTCGTGCACGCCGCGGTCTTCGCCCGCGCCACCGCCAGCGCCTCGTCGATCGAGAACCGTCCGCGCGCCTGCGCGGCCAGGTCGAGGTACTGACCGCGGATCGTCTCGGCCCGCATCGCGTCGTACAGCGCACGTCCGCGCTCAAGCGCCGCCGAAGGCAGCGCGCTCTCGCGCAGCAGCTCATCCGCCCAGACCATGCACAGGTCGCCGGCCACCACCGCCGCGCCCACCCCGAACTGCGCCGCGTCCCCGCGCCACCCGGCCGACTCGTGCCGCGCGGCAAAGCCCTGATGCACCGAGACCCCGCCGCGCCGCGTCGCCGACCGGTCCATCACGTCGTCATGGATCAGCGCGCACGCGTGCAGCAGCTCCAACGAGGCCCCCGCCCGCACGATCGCCTCGTCCACCGCGCCCCCGGCCCCCGCCCACCCGAGCACGCAGAGCGCCGCGCGCAACCGCTTCCCGCCGCGCGAGAGCAGGTCGCCGATGGCCGTGACCAGCGACAACTCCGTGGAAAGAACCTCTCGGGGATCGGTGGGAGGTGCTGCGGCGCCGCCGGCTTCAGCGATCCGGGCCGCCATGAACGCGTCCAGCGCACCGTCGACCCGCGGACGCAGCGACCCCAGACCGCGCATACCCGACCTCCCAGTCCGCGCCGTTCACGCAGTTCACGCAGTTCACGCAGTTCATATACCCGCTGAGCGCCAAGCGCCGAACCGGGACGCCTGGCCGCGCGTCCCGCCGTCCTTCACACGATCTACGGCGGCGCGCGGTTCAGGCGGGTGTCGAGAAGTGGCCGATCCGTGAAAGGACCCCGGAAACGGGGTGGCCCCCGGCATCACGGGGGGGATGCGATGCCGGGGGCCCATCTGGCGGGAAACAAGTCCGCACACCAGGTGATGGATCAGACGGGGTGGGGTGTCTGATCATGAATGAGTGTGTCAGCTTCCAAGGGCCGGGGGAAGGGTGCCGTGTGTCTAGCTACGGCAAAGACCAGACCGCGAATTCCTCAGAAGTATCTTCCTTCTCAGGCAATCTGCCGCTCGCACAGCAGGTCACGATGGGTACGGATCGACCGGAATAGGTCACGGCAGGGCAAAGGCCCTGCGGCCGCACGGTGGGGCGGTTAGTTCGTTCGGGCCATTGGATCAGTCCGTTCGGCCCTCAGTGCCCTGGCTCGGCGCCGGATTCCCGGGCAGCAGGGCGCGGATCTCGTCGATCGTGTCCGCTTCCGGGGCGGGTTTGTCCGGGCGGTAGCGCACCACCCGGGCGAAGCGCAGGGCCACGCCGCCGGGGTAGCGCGGGCTGACCTGGACGCCGTCGAGGGCGATCTCGACCACCAGCTCCGGGCGCAGGTAGACCGTCCAGTCGGTGCGGCGCTGCTCGTACTCGGGGAACCGCTCGGTCTGCCAGGCGAGCAGTTCGTCGGTCAGGCCCTTGAAGGTCTTGCCGACCATCACGGGCGGGCCGCCGTCCGGGTCGCGCGCGCCGAGGTGCAGGTTCGAGAGCAGGCCGGTGCGGCGGCCGTGGCCCCATTCCGCGGCGAGGACGATCAGGTCGAGGGTGTGCACGGGCTTGACCTTCTGCCACGCGCGGCCGCGGCGGCCCGCCGCGTACGGCGCGCTCAGGGCCTTGACCATCACGCCCTCGTGCCCGGCGGCGAGGGCGGCATCGAGCACGTCCCGCGCCTGCTCGACGCTCGGCTGGTGCACGCCGGGGATCACGTACGGCCCGGCGACCTTCGCGAGCGCGGCCTGGCGGTCGTTGAGCGGGGCGTCGAGCAGGTCGGCGCCGTCGAGGTGTAAGCAGTCGAAGAAGTACGGCCGCAGCAGCAGATCGCGTCCGGAGGCGGCGCCGAAGCGGCTCATCGTCTCCTGGAACGGACGCGGGCGGCCGTCGTCGTTCAGCGCCAGGGTCTCGCCGTCGAGCACGACGCTGTCGCAGGGCAGCGCCCTGACCAACTCGACCAGCTCCGGCACACCGGCGGTGATCTCCCGCAGGGTCCTGGTGTACACGCTGACCTGTTCGCCCTTGCGGTGCACCTGGATGCGCGCGCCGTCGAGCTTGTACTCGACGCTGACCTCGCCCAGCTCGGTGACCGCGTCGGCCAGCGACTCGGCCGGGGAGGCGAGCATCGGACGGACCGGGCGGCCGACTTCGAGCACGAAGGCGGCGAGGGCGTCCGGGTCGCCGGTCAGCGCGGCCAGGGCCGTGTCGGGCAGTGAGCCGGAGAGCATGAAGGCCCGGCGAACCTGCTCCCCCGGCACGCCTGCCGCCTTGGCGACCGCGTCGAGCATGACGCCTTCGAGCGCGCCCTGCCGCAGTTCGCCGGTCAGCAGCCGCAGCAGGAAGTTCTGCTCGTCGGCGGTGGAGGCGCGCAACAGGTCGCCGAGCAACTGCGCGCGGCGGTTGCGCGAACCGGTGCCCGAGGTGCCCGCGAGGTCGGTGAAGGCGCGGTCGACCTGACCGACCGTCAGCGCGGGGGCGCCGGCCGGCGGCGCCTCTACTTGGACGAGCGTGCGCCAGCCGGTGCCGAAGCGGCCCTGTAGCGGGACGCCGACCAGGAACGCGGCCACGATGCGCACCTCGTCGGCGGCGACCGCGCGCAGCAGGCCGGCCAGCGCCTCGACCTTGGCCAGGCGCGACCGGGTCGCCGCCACGACGGCGGAGACCTGGACGACCTCGGCGAACAACATGAGTCCATGGTGCCGGACACCGCCGACAAAAGCGCACGGATCGGGGCTGAGCTGGGCGAATGACAGCGCGCACGCTCTCAGGCCCAGACCGGGTCCGGTGGCGAGGCACGGCGCCGGTCAGGCGGCGGGCTCCGCCGGTTGGCTCCGCTGATTGACTCAGGCTATTGACTCAGGCGGCGGCTTCGGCAGTGCGGAGCCTCCGGCGGTCTGTGCCAAGGCGTCGCCGGTCAGCCGGAAGACGGTCCACTCGTCCATCGGCTCGGCGCCGAGGGACTTGTAGAAGCCGATCGACGGCTCGTTCCAGTCCAGCACCGACCACTCGGCCCGGCCGTAGCCGCGCTCGACCGCGATCTGCGCCAGCCGGGTGAGCAGCGCCCGGCCGTGGCCCTCGCCGCGTGCGTGCGGCTTGACGTACAGGTCCTCCAGGTACAGGCCGTGCCTGCCGAGCCAGGTGGAGAAGTTGAGGAACCACAGGGCGAACCCGACCGCTTCGCCGGTGTCCTCGTCCTCTGCGATGTGCGCGAACACCGCGGGGTGTTCGCCGAACAGGGCCGCGCGCAGCTGCGCCTCGGTGGCCTTGACCTCTTGCCGGGCGCGTTCGTATTCCGCCAGCTCCCGCACCATCGCGTGGATCGCCGGGACGTCATCCGCAGTGGCTGGTCTGATCATTCGCCCAGGGTAGTCGCCGCGATGCGCGCGGGACGCAGCGCGGGCGCGGCGAGCGCCACCGCGAGCACCAGGACGACCGGCGTGGCGAGGGCGGCGGGCAGCCCGACGATCTCGGCCAGGCCGCCGATCACGATCGGGCCGACCACGAAGCCGAGGAAGCCCAGGCCGGCCACCCGCGCGATGGCCTCTCCCGCGCGCGCGGGGTCGCGCGTGCCCGCGGCGGAGAACACCTGCGGCACGATGCAGGACAGGCCGAGTCCGAGGCAGGCGAAGCCGAGCACGCCCGCGACCGGCGCGCCGATCAGCAGCGCGACGCCGAGTCCGACCGACGCGAGCACGCCGCAGCCGCGCACCAGCCGGACCGGTCCGAGCGCGGCGGTGACCCGGTCGCCGACCAGCCGCCCGGCGGTCATCGCGATCGCGAAGGCCGAGTACGCGCTCGCCGCGAAGGCCGGGCTGGTGTGCAGGTCGTCGCGCAGGTACACGGCGCTCCAGTCGGCCGCCGCGCCCTCGCCGACCAGGCAGCAGAAGGCGAGCGCCCCGAGGAACAGGACCGTGGACGAGCGGAACATGTCCAGTCGCCTCGCGCTGTTAGTCGACGCAGCGGTCGGCGCTGCGGCCTGCGCGACCGTGTCGGCTTCGCGCGACGTACGCGGCGGCGTGGCGTAAGCCCACTGCGACGACCAGCCGACCCCGAGCACGACGAGCGCGGTCACGGACGCGAACGTCGCCGACGGCCCGAGCCCGCCGCGCGCGAACAGGCCGCCGACCGCCGAGCCGATGAATCCGCCGATGCTGTAGATCGCGTGGAACGAGGAGATGATCGGCCGTTGCCAGGCGGTCTGCACCTCGACGGCATTGGCGTTCATCGCCACGTTCAGCGTCCCGTGCACCGCGCCGAAGCCGAACAGCGCCACCACCAGCAGCGGCAGGTTCGGCGCGAACGCGGGCGCGAGCAGGATCGCGCCGTCGACCAGCGCGGCCGGCAGCATGACCCGCGCGCTGCCGTACCGGTCGACCAGCCGCCCTACCGCCTGCATGCCGACGATCGCGCCGGCCGCGAAAGCGAGCAGGGCGAGGCTGAGCTGTCCGTCGCTCAGGCCCAGGCCCTGCTTGACGGCCGGGATGCGCGAGGTCCACGAGCCGAGGATCACGCCGTAGAGAAGGAAGAGCACTGACGCGGCCACCCGGCCCCGCTTGACGGCGCGAGGGCGCGTAGCGACGGTCACGGCGGCCATTCGGTCACCCTAGCGCTCGATAGCCAACCCGCTGAAAGGGTTAAGAGCGGCCGCCACACAGTCGTCGATCGACGGCACGAGCGGCTGGTTCGGGCCGGCGTGTCAGCATTCCAGCGCGTCAGCGTTCCAGCGTGTCAGCGGTCTACTGCTTCGGCCTGTCGAAGCTGACCTTTGCGGTCTCGACCGTGCCCCCGTGGCGGCCCGGCGCGCTCTCGTCCTGCCAGTACAGGTTGGTATGCGCGATGACGTCCTGCGGCGACGGCGCGCCATATGCGGTCAGGTCCTCGGTGGTGTGCGCGTCACCGACCAACACCGCGTCGTAGCCGCGAACGATCGCGCCGTGCAGCGTCGAGCGCACGCACGCGTCGGTCTGCGCGCCGGTGACCACCAGGTGTCCGACCCTGTGCTCGGCGAGCACCTGCTCCAGGTCGGTGGCCTCGAACGAGTCGCCGTAGGCCTTGTGCACCAGCGGCTCGCCATCGCGGCGCACCAGTTCGGGCACGTACTCCCACTCCTGGCTGCCGACCGGCAGGTCGTCGTCGGAGTGCTGCACCCAGACCACCGGCACGTCCTCGGTCCGCGCCTTGTCCAGCAGGGTGTTGATGTTCGCGATCACCTCGTCGCGGTTGTGCGAGCCGCCGACGACGCCGTTCTGCACGTCGATCACCAGCAGGGCCACATTGGGCCGGTCCGGCAGAGTGGTCATGAGGTCCTCCGGGTGTCTCCGTGACGCTGTCCGTGTCCGATCTGGTGCGGTTTCCGTCCGCTGCGACCACAGTAGGCGCGACCTCCGACAGCGGCGGCCACCCGGGCGCGAGCCCCGACTCGCCGCGCGCCCGCGCGTGCGTGAGACTTTCATCCGAGAGCCGCCTCCGGATCGCCGGCGGCTGCCGGAAACCGTGTGACTTTCATCGGAACCGGCTGGTCGCACGGCTGTTCGCAAGAGACGTTTGACACCGGTGGTCCAGGCCGCGATCCTGAACTCGTGAGAGCGCTCTCAAGGCGCTCTCACGCCTCCATGCGCCGCGCCCGCGTCACCGGGCCGGCCGGCGAACAATACGGTCAGTGGCCGGCCCACGACAGGCGCGCTTTCGGGACAGCGCGGCGGACGAGGGGCCGTCGGGTGCGGCACGGGGTGTGTCCCCGGCTGCGGTCGGGCCACCGGAAGAGGGGATTCCCCATGACAGTCATCGCGGGAGCCGCCCGAGTCGGAGTAGGGACGGAAGGGGCCGCGGCGACCGCCGACGGCGCGCGCCGCTTCCCCGTCGGCTTCCACTGGGGGGCGGCTTCGTCCGCCTACCAGATCGAGGGTGCCTGGAACGAGGACGGGCGCTCGCCCTCGATTTGGGACACGTTCGCCCGTACACCGGGCAGGGTGCGTAACGGCGACACCGGCGACGTGGCCATCGACCACTACCACCGCTACGCCGAGGACGTCCGCATCATGGCGGACCTCGGCCTGACCGCGTATCGCTTCTCCACCGCCTGGCCGCGGGTACAGCCCGGCGGCTCGGGTCCGGCGAACGCGCGCGGCCTCGACTTCTACGAGCGCCTGGTCGACGAGCTGCTGTCGGCCGGCATCACGCCCGTTCTGACCCTCTACCACTGGGACCTGCCGCAGGCCCTGGAGGATGCGGGCGGCTGGACGAACCGGGAGACCGCGCTGCGGTTCGGCGAGTACGCCGAGTACGTCGCGCGCCGCCTCGGCGACCGCGTGAAGTACTGGACCACGCTCAACGAGCCGTGGTGCTCGGCATACCTGGGGTACAGCAGCGGCGGTCACGCGCCGGGCCGCACCGAGCCCGCCGCATCGCTCGCCGCCGTACACCACCTCAACCTCGCGCACGGCCTCGGCGCTCAGGCGGTGCGCTCCGTCCTTGGCGACGCGGTGCAGCTTTCCGCGACGCTGAACCTGTGCGCGGCGCGTCCGGCTTCGGACAGCGCGGAGGACCGCGAGGCGGTGCGCCGCATCGACGGCGTGGCGAACCGGCTGTTCCTGGACCCGATGCTGCGCGGCAGCTATCCGGCCGACGTGCTCGCGGACACCGCACACCTGACCGACTGGTCGTTCGTGCGGGACGGCGACACGAAGACCATCAACGCCCCGCTCGACTCGCTCGGCGTCAACTACTACACGCCGCTGACCGTGGCCGCCCCCGACGGCAGCGGCCGGCGCGCGGAGACCACCGAGTTCCCGGGCTGCGAGGACCTGGTCTTCCCGCGGGTGGACCTGCCGCGCACGGTGATGGACTGGCCGATCGACGCGGACGGGCTGTACGAGCTGCTCACCCGGGTGCACCGCGATTACGACGGCATCCCGATGGTGGTCACCGAGAACGGTATGGCCAACGACGACTACGTCGGCCCGACCGGCGAGGTGAACGACCCGGAGCGCATCGCGTACGTGTCCGACCACCTGGACGCCGCGGCGCGCGCGATCGCGGACGGCGTCGACCTGCGCGGGTACTTCCAGTGGTCGCTGCACGACAATTTCGAGTGGGCGTACGGATACGGCAAGCGGTTCGGCATCGTGTACGTCGACTACCCGACGCAGAAGCGCATCCTCAAGGCGTCTGCGCACTGGTACAAGGACCTCATCGCGCGTGAGCGCGGCCTCGCATAAGGCGCAGCGCCTGTCTGAGTAGTTCGTCTCGATATGCAGTCTGCTTAAAGGCATCAATCCACACATACAGTTAACCGCTTAACCAAGTGCCCCGCCGAAGCCCAAGGGCTTTGACGGGGCACTTTGCGTGGATCGTCGACGCCTGATCAGCCGGCCGGATACGTGTTGCCGGTCTTCCAGTCTGAGCCGATCACGACCGTGACCTCGGCGTACGCGGTCGACAGGGTGAGGTTCGCGTTCGGAATCCCCAGTGCCTTCGCCACGGCGGCGGCGGAGTCGGCGCGCGTGGACGGATAGAACAGCTTCGTCGTGGTGGTGTTGGCCGAAGTGCCGCCGACCGTGGCCAGCGCGAATCCACCGGTGACGAGCGCGGTCTTGATCGCGGAGGCGCGTTGGTCGACGGCGCTGCCGTTGAGCACCTGGACGTGTACGCGCGCCTTGTTCACGTTCGCGGGGTTTCCCGTTCCGGCGGTGCCTGTGGTCGTGGTGCCGGCACTGGTCGACGGTGCGGCGGACGGGCTGGTTGACGCGTTCGCCGACGCGTTCGGGCTCGCGGGCGCGGACGTCGATATCGGGCTCTTGGAGGTCGACGAGTCGGCCGTGGGGCCGGTAGACGAGCCGGACGGCCGCGTCACGACGTACGCCACCACCGCGAGCACCACGACGCCGACGGTGCCGCCCACGATCGCGGTCTTGCGGTTGTTGCCGCCGCCGGCCGGTTTACGTCCGTGCCCTGATCCGCCGTGGCCGCCGCGCCCGCCGACTTCTTCGAGTTCTGTCTCGCGGCTGGAGGACCGGCCGCCGCCCTCACCCGCGCGCGCGGCGCGATTGGCTTCGAGCCGTGACGGACGAGACGACGCACTGGACTCAGGGTACGTAGAGTGCGGTGACGACGGCGGGGAGTCACCGCGCGCCGGTCCCTGCAAGTTGAGGCCGTACTTGTCGGAGCCGTACGACTCGCGGCGGAACTCCCCGGTGCCCGGCCCGCCGTCGCGTGGTCCGCCGGCGCCGCGCGGTTCGACCCCGCGCGGGTCGAACCCGCCGGTGTCGTCCGGCTGCCGGCGCGGCCGCGGCGGTCCGCCGTACATGTCATGGCTCTGACCCGGGCTTCGGCCGCCCGTCGCGGGTATCTGGCCGGTGGACGGACCGGCGCCCGGCGCCCGTCCGGGACCGCGCCCCTGCCTGGACGGATCGCCGATGCGCGGCAGATCCGCGCCGGTCGGCGGGCCGCTGAAGCGCGGATCGGGCGGGGGCTCGCCCTCGGGCTGCGGCGCCGCGCCGTGCCTGGACCGCGTCGGCAGCGGCGGGCCGTCCGATCGCTGCTGCGGCGGATACGGCGAGCCCGTCGGCGGCTGCGGCTGGTCGAACTGCCCGTAGCCGCCGCCCGGCCCCTGGCCCGGTCCCTGGCCTTGGCCCGGTCCCTGGCCGGCTCCGGGATACGAGGAGGGCGCCGGCGGCAGCGCGGGCTGCGGACGCGCCTGGTGCGGCACGTTCGGCCGCGGCGGCAGTTGGCCGGGCGGGACCGGTTGCATCGGCGGCGCGGGCGGTTGGTACTGCCCGGGCTGTTCGCGGCTGTACATCGGCCGGAAGTCGCCCGGGTTGCCGGCCCCACCGCCCGGCGCGGCCGTGTCAGGGCGCTGTGGCCCTGCGCCGGGGCGGGACCACTGGTCCGCGCCGGCCGCCGGGTCCGTCGCGGCCTCCTGCTGCCACGGCTGCTGCCGGTCCCACGGGCGTTGCAGCTGCTGCTGCCGCTGCCAGGCCCGGTACGCCTCAGACTTCTCGCCGCTCTCTGGGTCGCGTTCGGCGCCCTGGTACCAGCTGCGCTCGTCGCTCATCGGCCCGGATCCCTTCCGCGCCAGCCGGCGGACCGAGCCGGACCCGGACCGTCCGGGCCGAACCGTGATGAGACCGCCGACTAACCGTTGTCTGCCTGTGCCAGTTGACTGTATCGGGTGCCTGCGTCCGTAGTCACCGGTGCTTCGCTGAGCCCGATCCGGCGGTGCACGCGCTGTAACCAAGCGGGTGCGTACCAGATACGCTCGCCGAAGAGCGCGGTGACCGCGGGTACAAGCACACCACGAATCAGGGTCGCGTCAAGCAGTACGGCGAGTCCGGCGCCGAGTCCGAGCATCTGCAGGAAGCTGACCGAACTGGTCCCGAAGGCGAAGAAGGACACCGCGAGCAGGCCCGCGGCCGTCGAGACGATGCGCCCGGTGCGCGCCAGGCCCTGCACGACCGCGGTCGGCGTGTCCGCACCCTGATCGTGCATTTCCTTGATCCGGCTGGTGAGGAAGACCTCGTAGTCCATCGACAGGCCGAAGGCCAGGCACAGTGAGAGCACCGTCATCGAGGTGTCCATCGGCCGCGCCGTGACGTCCAGGATCGAGGCCAGGTGGCCGTCCTGGAAGATCCAGGTCATCACGCCGAGCGCCGCGGACAGGCTCAGGCCATTGACGATCAGGGCCCGAAGAGGCTGTACGACGCTGCCGGTGAACAGGAACAGCAGCAGGAAGGTCGCGATCACCACGATCAGCGCGGCCCACGGCAGCTGCCCGCCGATCGAGCTCTTCGCGTCGATCAGCGCGGCGGTGCGCCCGCCGACCAGCGTGCCGGCCTGACCGGGGCCCGGCAGTGCCCTGATCTCGTGCACGAGGTCCTGCGCGGCCGGCGAGGTCGCCTCGTCCGCGGTGACCACGCTGAACGACTGCGCGTCGCCGTTGCCGAGCGCCGCGTCGCCGGGATCGGCCTGCACGGACTGCCCGCCGGAGTACGTGCCGGCGCTGCTGTCGACCCGGGTCACGCCGTCGAGGGCTGAGATCCGTCGCGCGAAGCCGGCGTTCGCGGCTGCGGACGGGACCGGCCCGGTGGTGACCACGTTGATCGTGGTCGAGGCGTTGCCGGCGAAGTCGCCGGCCAGCGCGTCGGAGACCACCCGCGAGGACAGGTCCGGCCGCAACACGGTCTGGTCCGGCGTGCCGAACGTGACGCCGAGCAGCGGCGAGGCGAGGACCAGCAGCACCGCGAGCACCGGCAGCGCCGCGATGAGCGGCCGCCGGGTGACCGAGCGGGCGATGCGGCCCCACATCGGCGACTCGGCGCCGCGCCCGGACGCGGCCCAGGGCAGCCGTCCGGCGTTGACCCGGTGGCCGAGCACGGACAGCAGCGCCGGCATGACGAACAGGGTCGCGATCGCGGAGATCAGCGCGACGCCGATGCCCGCGAAGGCGAAGGACTTGAGGAAGTACTGCGGGAAGATCAGCAGCGCGGTCAGCGCCACGGCCACGGTAGTCGCCGAGAACAGCACGGTGCGCCCGGCCGTCGCCGTGGTGTGCGCGACCGCCGCGCGCACGTCCTGCCCGGCGGCCAGCTGCTCGCGGAACCGGCTGACCATCAGCAGCGCATAGTCGATGCCCAGGCCGAGGCCCAGTTGCGTGGTCAGGCTGATCGCGTAGATCGAGACGTTGGTGACCGAGCCGAGGATGAACAGCTCGGCGAAGGTCACCAGGATCGCCACGCCGCCGAGCGCCAGCGGCAGCAGCGCGGAGACCACGCTGCCGAACGCGAACAGCAGCAGGATGAGGATCAGCGGGACCGCGATCGCCTCGGTCAGCGCGAGGCTCTTGCCCACCTGCGCGTTGACCTGCACGTTCACCGCCGCGTCGCCGCCCGCCTGGACGGTGACCGCCTGGCTGGCGATGCCGGCGCCGGCCGCGGTGTACTGGTTGATCAGGGCCTTGGCGTTGTTGGTCACGTCCGCGTCGTCGCCCGCGACGTGCAGCAGGATCAGCGCCTGCGTGCCGTCCCTGGACTTGAGCGTCGGCGCCGGGGTCGCGAAGTACGAGGTGATCCGGTCGACCTTGCCGCTCTGCGCGGTGACCGCCTCGGTGAGCTTGAGTCCCGCGGCGTGCACGGCCGGGGAGTCCACGTCGCCCTGTGCCGCGTGCACGAGGAAGACCAGGTTGTCCTGTCCGCCGAAACGAGCGTCGATCTGGTTGGCCGCGCGGGTGGACTGGGAGTTCGGATCGTCGAACCCGCCGCCCTGCAGCTTTCCGAAAGCCCCGACGCCGATGACCGCCGCGACCACTAACAGAATGCCGGTGACCACGAGCACGAGCCGCGCTCTGCGGTACACCAGGTCTCCGAGTCTGTGAAGCATTCGTCCGCCCTCCGAGGACTGTGCTTACCGGTGACTTGCTGATTGCTTTTCGACTGATTCGCGCTGGTCGCGGCCGGGTGCGGGTCGAACCCGGACCCGTGCCGGCCGGTGAATCCGCACCCTCGACGCCGAGGACCCCCGCGCCCAATGTTTACGGCGTTCACTTTTGCGGCTACCGTACCGGGGTATGTGAACGGCGTCAACATCTCTGGCGACTGTTTCGCGGCGACTTGAGAAGGGCGCGTGATAATGGCGGACATGCCTTCCGACGCAGCCGACACAGCCGACACAGCCGCGCGGCCCGGCCGGGCCCACTACCACCACGGCGATCTGGCAAACGCGCTGACCAGCGCCGGAGTCGCACTGGCCCGCGAGGGCGGCCCGGACGCGGTGGTGCTGCGCGAGGCGGCGCGCCGGGTCGGGGTGTCCCCGACCGCCGCGTACCGGCACTTCGCCGGGCACGAGGAGCTGCGGCACGCCGTGAAGCTGCGGGCGCAGGCGCTGCTCGCGGAGGCGATGGAGGCCGGCATCTCGGCCGGTCCACGGTTCGACGATCCGGCCGGCGAGGCGCAGCGCCGGATGGGTGCGATCGGCTGGGCTTACCTGCACTTCGCGCTCCAGGAGCCCGGCCTGTTCCGCACCGCGTTCTGCTTTACCAACGACACGAAGCAAGACGACGTGAAGCACATCGCGCCGGGCGACGCGCCGAAGGACAGGCGCGACGGCGCCGCGGACAAGGTGGCCGCCTGGCCGTCGGGCATCGAGAACTTCTTGCAGCACAAGGCGTTCCAGATCCTGCGGGAGAACCTGGACCTCCTGGTCGACACCGGTGTCCTGTCGCCGGCGCTGCGCCCGCTCGCCGAGTTCCCGGCGTGGTCGAGCGTGCACGGCCTGGCGACCCTGCTGCTCGACGGTCCGCTTGATGTGGACGACCCCGACTTGCTCCACGCGGTCGCGGGCAAGGTGCTCGACGGCGTGATGCACGGTCTGCTGCACGATCCCGCGCAGGGGCCCGGCTCCGTGCCCCCGACCGACTGACCTACGGCAGACATTCCTCAACCCGTCTCAGACCCACCACAGACCACCTCAGGCCCGCCACAGACCCGCCACAGGCCGCGCCATGTCCCGGTTTTGCAGCGGCTTCCCGGCGCCGCTGGCTCCCTAGTCCGTACGGGCGATAATTCCGGGGTGAACTCGACGATGCCCGGTGCC
>JBOHCW010000583.1:0-6016 GCA_050725375.1 Actinocrinis sp.
GACCAGGTGGTTCAACGCGTACGGCGTGTGCGCGGACGACGCGGAGCGCGCGTTCAAGGCGGTGGACCGCAACGGCGACGGCATCCTCAGCGTGGACGAGGTGCAGAAGGCGATCCGCGAGTTCTACCTCAGCGATGACCCGAGGGCGCCAGGAAATCTGATCTTCGGACCGCTACCGATGAAGAAGGCGATCGAGGCGCGCATCGACGGTAAGCCGGGTCACGCGGGCAAAGCACGTAAGGCCGGTGCGGTGGCGGCGAAGGCGGTCGCGGGAGCGGTGAAGAAGTAGGGAAGGCCAAGTAAGACGGCGTCTTTCGCCCTACTGGTTTCGCCCCGCCGGTTTCGCCCTACTGGGCTAGGGCGTCGGGGGTGAGTTCGCCGGGGGAGGTGTAGCCGGACAGGGCCAGTGTTAGGTCGAATTCGGCGAGTAGGCAGCGTAGGACGTGGTCGACTCCCGGTTGTCCGTCCAGGCCCAGGGCGTACGCGTAGGGGCGGCCGAGCATCACGGCTTCCGCCCCCAGGGCCAGGGCCTTGAACATGTCGTCGCCGGTGCGGATACCGCTGTCGAACATGACCGTCATCCGACGTCCGTGGCCGCGCCGGTCTTCGACGGCCTTCGCGATCTTCGGGAGGGCGTCGGCGGCGGCGATGGCGCCGTTCACCTGCCGGCCGCCGTGGTTGGAGACGACGATGCCGTCCATGCCCGCGTCGGCGGCGCGGCGGGCGTCGTCGGGATGCAGAACGCCCTTGAGGACGATCGGGCCGGTCCAGTGGTCGCGGATGAACGCGAGGTCGGCCCACGTCTTCGACGGGTCGGTGAACATCTGGGCGAAGTGCAGGACCGCGGCGGTCGGGTCCTCGTGGACCGGCTTTTCGAGGCCGGCCTGGAACGCCGGGTCGCTGAAGTAGTTCGCGGTGCCGACGCCGTGGATGAACGGCAGGTACGCGCGGTCGAGGTCGCGCGGGCGCCAGGCCAGCAGCCACGTGTCGAGCGTGACGACCAGGACGCGGTAGCCGGCCGCCCTCGCCCGCGTCAGCATGCTGACGGTCACGTCGCGGTCCCCGGGCCAGTAGAGCTGGAACCAGCGTTCTGCGTCGCCCATCGCCTCGGCGACCGTTTCGAGCGTCGTGCTCGACGCGGACGAGAGGGTGAAGGGCACGCCGTGCGCGGCCGCGGCCTTCGCGGCGGCCGGTTCGGCGTCGGGGTGCATGATCGACAGCACGCCGATCGGGGCCAGGACCAGCGGCGCCGGCACCCGCTCGCCGAGCAGGTCGATCGACAGGTCGCGGACGTGCACGTCACGCAGCATCCGGGGGACGATGCGCAGCCGGTCGAGCGCTTCGCGGTTGGCCCGCGCGGTCTTGCCGTCGCCGGCCGAACCGCTGACGTAGCCGACCGGTCCCGGATCGAGGCGCTGCTCGGCCAATTGCTCCAGACGGGTTAGGTCGGTCGGCAGCCGGGGGACCGCACCGGTCAGGCCGTTGAGGTAGATCTCGTACTGGAACGCGGACCAGTCGCGAGGCGGCGTGGGTGGTGTGTCGGCTGCGGTCATGGGTGAGGATGTTAGGTGGAGGTGGGCGCGGTGAACAGTGTTGATCCGGACTCGGACGCCGTGGGCGCGGGCCGCGGGCCGACGCGCGTCGAGCACGACTCGATGGGCGAGGTCCTGGTGCCGGCGCGGGCGAAGTGGCGCGCGCAGACGCAGCGGGCGGTCGAGAACTTCCCGATCTCCGGCGGGCGGCTGGAGCGGGCGCAGATCGGGGCGCTCGGCCGGATCAAGGCGGCCGCGGCGGCGGCGAACGGCGAGCTCGGGGTGCTGGCGGCGGACCTGGCCGAGGCGATCCGGGCGGCGGCGACCGAGGTGGCCGAGGGGCGCTGGGACGAGCAGTTCCCGGTCGACGTGTTCCAGACCGGGTCGGGCACCTCGTCCAACATGAACGCCAACGAGGTGGTTGCCACGCTCGCAGCGGAGCGTCTGGGCCGGCCGGTGCACCCGAACGACGACGTCAATGCGTCGCAGAGCTCGAATGACGTGTTCCCGTCCTCGATCCACGTCGCGGCCACCGGGCTGCTGGTGCGCGAACTGCTCCCGGCGCTCGATCTGCTGGAGGAGGCGCTGGCGACGAAGGCGGTCGACTTCGCCCAGACCGTCAAATCCGGTCGCACGCACCTGATGGACGCCACGCCGGTCACGCTCGGGCAGGAGTTCGGCGGTTATGCGGCGCAGGTGCACCGCTGCGTGCAGCGGCTCGAATCCTCGCTGGGCCGGGTCTGCGAGCTGCCGCTCGGCGGGACGGCGGTCGGTACCGGGCTCAACGCGCCGCCCGAGTTCGCCGGCCGGGCGATCGCCGCGCTGGTCAACAGCACCGGGCTGCCGTTCACGCAGGCGCGCAACCACTTCGAGGCGCAGGGCGCGCGCGACGCGCTGGCCGAGTGCAGCGGACAGCTCAGGGTCCTGGCACTCGCGCTGTTCAAGATCTGCGGCGACCTGCGGCTGATGGGTTCCGGGCCGCGCGCCGGCCTCGGCGAGCTGAGGATCCCGGATCGTCAGCCGGGCTCGTCGATCATGCCGGGCAAGGTGAACCCGGTGATCCCCGAGGCGGTGCGCATGGTGTGCATCCAGGTGGTCGGCAACGACGCGGCCGTCGCCTTCGCGTGCGCGTCCGGCGAGTTCGAGCTCAACGTCACGCTGCCGGTCATCGCGCGCAACCTGCTGGAGTCGATCCGCTTGCTGGCCAGGGCCTCGACGCTGCTGGCCGAGCGGTGCGTGTCAGGGCTCGAAGCGAACACGGAGCGGCTGCGCGGGTACGCCGAGTCCTCGCCCGCGATCGTCACCGCGCTCAACCGCGTGGTCGGCTACGAGGAGGCGGCGAAGATCGCCAAGCAGGCGATGGCTCAGGGCACGACGATCCGGCAGGCCGTGATCGACCGCGGCCACGTGGCGAGCGGTGCGATCGCTGAGGAACGGCTCGACGAGATGCTGGACGTGCTCGGCATGACCCGCCCGCCGGGCGAGCCGCAGAGCTGATCCGGCGCGTCTCCCGGTCAGGCCAGCACGTCGAGACCGACCGGTACGCCGGAGGTCTCCAGGATCACGGAGACCTTGTTGGTGTCGGGGGTCAGCGTGATGTTCACCGCACCCGAGCGCCTGGCTACCTTGTACTCGGTGACCGGTCCCCAGCTGGCCGACTTGAAGCTGAACAGCGCGACGCGCACGGTGGCGTCGCCGAAGTCCGAGGCGAGCAGCAGGTGCGAGGTCCCGCCGAGAACCGCGGCCGGGTTCGTGAACACGACCGTCTCGTTCGGCCGAAGATCCGCGTGCACGTCGTTCCTCCTGAGGACAGCGCCCGGCGAGCTGACGGGTGCCGGGTCGACGCCCGGCCAGTGGTCGGCCACGACCGACAGGTCGTAGCCCAGGGAGTTGTTGTTGTAGTACTGCTTGCCGACCGCGCCGGACGGGACGACGGCGTTGCCGTCGTACTGGGCGACCCAGTAGTGCGGCTCGGCGACGCCGCGGGACGTGAACGCCGCGCGCACCGTCGGCCAGGTCGAGAAGTTCATGTACACGGTCGGGTCGGCGCCGGCGCGGCGGCGCATCAGTACCCAGTCGACGCTCTGCGCGGGCGTCGCGTCGCCGGGCTCGACGTCGAGCACGTGCCCGTCGTTGGTGCTGTCGAACACTGCGATGCGCACCTTGACCGAGTGCGGGAAGCGCGCCCAGTCCGCGCCCGACCAGCGGTAGTTGCCGTCGACGTACCCGCCGACCAGTTGGGCGGTGACCGGAAGCCTGCTCGCGTCCACACCGTCGTACATGGTCCTGGTCACAACTGCGGTTCTCCGTCCCGCGGGATCGTTCCCCGCCTCGGCGAATCTGCGGTCGACTGAGCCCGGCTGTCCTAAGCATGCCGCAGATGGCGTAGGCCGCACGGGTGAATCCGGGACATGGCCGCGTGGTGCCGCGGCGCGCGCGGAAGGTAGCCGACCGAGTGCTCTGAGCTGAGGGTGGGTCGGTCAGCCTCCGGAGCAGACCGTGGTGATGTCGGCGTCCACGTCCTTGGTGAACTGCGCGCCGAGCGAGGCGTGCCAGGTCTGGACGGTCTGGGCCGTCGACGCGGTGATCTGCACGCCGTCGGCGGAGTGCACGGACGTGGCGATCACGCAGCTCATCACCCGCCAGGTGACGGTCAGCAGGATCGTCTGGCCGTCGAGCACCCGCACCGGCAGCGCGGGATCGGCGGACCCTGAGATGCCCGGGTTGTCCTGCGAGACGCTGTCCACGGTCACGCTGGCCGACTCGGGTGCGTGAAGCAGGATCGAGTAGCTGAACCGCACCGGCGAGAGCGCGGCCAGCACGTTGCCGATGCCGCCGTACTTGACGACCAGGTCGTCCTTAGGCGTCGGCTGCGAGCACACGGCCTGGCGCAAGACCTTCCCCGACGCGTCAAAGGGCGTCGTGGCCGACGGAAGCGCCAGCTGTCGGCTGTGCGCGCCGCCGTGCGAACTGAAGCCGGTGATGATGATCGTGCGCGAGGGCGCGGGAGAGGCTTCGGACGCGCAGTCGTAGCGGAACGGCACGGTCACCAGTTCGATGTCGTCCGGCGGCATCGGCAGCGGCGTGATCGCGGTGCCGGGCCCGAGCGCGCTGGCCGTGGACGAGCCGGCCTCGCTCTCGGTCGCCCCGGCGAGGTCGCCGGTCTGGGTCAGCCGCACCAGGCCGGACTGGAATACCGCGACACCGGTCAGGTCGATCATCGTCGAGCCCGTATTCTGCACCGCGACCGACAGGTTCACCCCCGAGGCGTCCTGCGGCAGCGTGTACGACGCGGACACGAGCTTGAGGCTGAAGTCGTCCGCGGCCTTGTCCTGGCGCACGCCGTTGTAGACGGCCGCGCCGATCGCGAGCGCCGCCACGACGAGCAGTGCGATGACCGGCTTGCCGGGCCGGCGCAGGCGTGCCCGGATCCGGATCGGCGAGGTGAGGCGCACGTACCGGTCGTACCAGCGGCTCGGCGGGGGTGCGGCGCCCACGGACTCGCTCACGGACTGCGGCGCGGGTCCGCTGCCGGACGGGTTTGCGGACCCGGACGCACCTGCTGTGTCGGTATCCGCCTCGGCCTGGCCGGCGGTGCGCTTGGCGCCGGCGGCTCGCGGCTCGCCGTCGTCTCCCTCATCGGAGTCGAGGAACTCAACCTCGGAGATTCCCACGTGCTTAGTGTCCCGCCCCTGCTCGATAACCGACACTGTCTTGATAACCGACGCTGTACTGAAGGCCGATACAGCTTATGTTCGCGATGCGGTCGTTTGTCCGGAAATAGCACACGAATGCCTCGCACCGCGTCTCGGCCGATTCTGTTAGTGGAACGGCCGGCCGGGTTCGGCGGTTCGGCGGCTCAGAAGCCCTCTTCGTCGATGATCCCGGCCTTGATCGCGCGTTCGCGCCACAGGGCGAGCTCGGGGGACAGTTGGGTCGGCGCGCCGCCGGGCGCGCTCGCCAGCACGACGTGGGACACGCGGCCGGCCAGCCGGATCGTCTGGGCCAGCGCGATCGTGTAACCGGCGGCGTCCAGGCGTTGCGGCACGGCCAGCTCTGCCTCGGCGATCGTGCAGATGCGGGCGTGCGGCGTGAGCGCGTCGGGCATCAGGCGCCAGAACGGGTCCAGGGAGCGGGACAACGCGCCGGACGCGCCGACGGAGCGGTTCCAGGGCGGGTTGGTGACCAGCAGGTCGTACGGGCCGTCGTCCGTCCATGAGGGCGCGCCCGCGTCGGCGAGTCGGAAGCTGACATTGCCCACGTCGGCGCGTGAGGCGTTCGCCTCGGCGTTACGTAGGCGTTCGGCGTCTAGGTCAGCGGCGACGACGTATGCGTCCGGGAACGCCAGGGCGGCCTCGACGGCGATCGTGCCGTCGCCGCAGAACGGGTCGATCGCGGCACGGATCGGGCCGGCGGACGCGGACGCGCCGATCTGGACGAGGGCTGCCGCGAGCGGCGGGTGCAGCGTGCCGGGGCCGGTGTCC
>JBOHCW010000584.1:0-7713 GCA_050725375.1 Actinocrinis sp.
GGCGTTGGTGAACGTCTCGACGGTGGTGAAGGTCTGGGAGGAGATGACGAACAGCGTCTCGGCCGGGTCGAGGTCGCGGGTGGCCTCGTACAGGTCGGCGCCGTCGACGTTGGAGACGAAGCGGAAGACGCGGTCGCGGTCCGAGTAGGCGCGCAGTGCCTCGTACGCCATGGCCGGGCCGAGGTCCGAGCCGCCGATGCCGATGTTGACGACGTTGCGGATCGCCTTGCCGGTGTGCCCGGTCCACTGCCCCGAGCGGACCTTGTCGGCGAACTGCGCCATTCGGCCGAGCACCTCGTGCACGCCGGGTACGACGTCCTCGCCGTCGACCACGATCCGCTCGGTGGCCGGGGCGCGCAACGCGACGTGCAGCACCGCGCGGTCCTCGGTCACGTTGATCTTCTCGCCGTTGAACATCGCGTCGCGCAGTTGCTCCACCCCGCGCGTTCTGGCCAGCGCGAGCAGCAGGTCCAGGGTCTCGGCGGTGAAAAGGTTCTTTGACAGGTCCACGGTCAGGTCGCCGACCGACAGCGTGTGCCCGGCGGCCCGCTTCGGATCGGCGGCGAACAACTCCCGCAGGTGCGTCGCGCCGAACTTCTGCCGGTGTTCCGCCAGCGCCTGCCACTGCGCCGTCTGCGTCAACTGCGCCATCGACGTCTCCTCTGTGCCTCGGTCCGGATGACCGCGTGGGCTTTGTGAAAGTCCGCATCCATGGGTGCACCGCCGAACCTAACACCGGCACCTCTAACTCAGAGCGACCGGCGGATGGATTGCGGTGCTCGCGGCCGGCAGCGCGGCCAGGCGAAGGCCATCGGCCCACGAGCCCGGCAATCCATCGCTCGGTCGCCCTAAGCTTCCCCACATGGAGACACCTGCGCGGCGGCTGATCCTCGTGGTCGAAGACGAGCCGGCGCTCGCCGACGCGGTGGTCGCCCGGCTGGCCGCGGCGGGCTTCGGCACGGTGTACGCGGTCGACGGGCCCGGCGCGATGGCGGCGGTGCGCGAGTACCGGCCGGACGCGGTCGTGCTCGACGTGATGCTGCCGGGCTTCGACGGCCTGGAGGTGTGCCGCCGGATCCAGCGCGAACAGCCGACGCCGGTGCTGATGCTCACCGCGCGCGACGCCGAGCCGGACCTGCTGGCCGGGCTCGGCTCGGGCGCGGACGACTACCTGACCAAGCCGTTCTCCATGCGGGAGCTGATCGCGCGGGTCCAGGCGCTGCTGCGGCGCGTCGAGGTGGTCCGCCAGCAGACGCTGCAGGACACCGGACGCGTCGTCGCCGGTGACGGCGAAGGGCGGCTGCGGCTGCGCTCGCACGGCCGCGCCGACGGTTCGCTCGCGTTGGAGATAGACCCGGCGGCGCGCCGGGTCCGGGTCGGCGACACCGACGTGCACCTGACGCCGATCGAGTTCGACCTGCTCGGCTGCCTGGCCCGCAGGCCGGGCGTGGTGGCCTCGCGCGAGTCGCTGCTGGCCGAGGTGTGGGACTGGGCGGACGCGTCGGGCACCCGCACCGTCGACTCGCATGTCAAGGCCCTGCGCAAGAAGATCGGCGCGCAGTGGATCCGCACCGTGCACGGGATCGGATACGCGCTGGAGGCCGACTTCGCGTCCGAGCCCTCTGCCGCCGCGACGGGCGCCGGCCTGTCCGCCGACGCCGCCTCGGGTTCGCCACACCCGCCGCCGGCCGGGCCGTGAACCGCTCCGGGCGCCCGCCGCGCCCCCGCTACCAGCGCGAGCCGCCGTTCGACCTGCCGCAGGACATCCCGTGGCTGCCCGGACTCGCCGCCGGGCTGCGCCGGCTGCTGGCGCGGTTCCCGTGGCTGCGCCGGCTGTGGCTCGACCTACGGCCGCTGGACCCGGTGCGCTCGATCAAGGCCAAGCTCGGCATCCTCGTCATCGCGAGCGTGAGCTTCGCCGGCCTGTTCACCGCGGTCGGCGTGTCCATCGGCATCCGCGCACGGTACGTCGTGATCACCGCCGTCGTGCTGTCGATGATCGTCACGCAGATCCTCGCGCACGGCATGACCTCGCCGCTGCGCCGGATGACGGCGGCCGCGCGCGCGATGGCCGCCGGGGACTACAGCCGCCGCATCCGTGCCTCGTCGCAGGACGAGGTCGGCGAACTGGCCGGCGCGTTCAACCAGATGGCGTCCGACTTGGAGGCCGCCGACCGCCAGCGCCGCGAGCTGATCGCCAACGTGTCGCACGAGTTGCGCACGCCGATCTCCGTGCTGCGCGCGGTGCTTGAGAACGTCGTGGACGGCGTTACCGATCCCGACGACGCGCAAGTCAAGGCCGCGCTGTCACAGACCGAACGACTCGGCCGGCTGGTCGAGGAACTGCTCGACCTGTCCCGGCTCGAAGCCGGCGCGGTACCGCTCGACCTGTCCGATTTCGAGGTCGAGCCGTTCCTGGCCCGCGCGGTGGACGAGGTGGCCGCCGCGGGCCGCCCGATCCGCTTCGCCCTGTCGGTGGAGCCGCGCGGGCTGTCCGCGCGCGCCGACCCGTCGCGGCTGCACCAGGTGGTGGCGAACCTGGTCGACAACGCGGCCAAGCACTCGCCGCCCGGCGGCGTGGTCCGGATCGGCGCGGCGGTGCGGCCCGGACCCGGCGGCGGCGTGCGCATCGAGGTCGCGGACGAGGGTCCGGGCATCCCCGAGGACGAGCGGCTCAGCGTCTTCGAGCGCTTCACCCGGGGCGGCGACGGCGGACAGCCGACCGGCGGCGGCACCGGCCTGGGCCTGGCGATCGCGCGCTGGGCGGTGGAACTGCACGGCGGCACGATCGAGGTCGCGCCGTCCGCGCGCGGCGCGCTGATCCGGGTCGACCTGCCCGCCGATCCGGGGCCGGCCGCGGCGGACGCCGGGCAGGATTAGGCACCTCCAGGTTCGGCCGTTCCACTCGCGCCTACTTAGGCGCGCCTTACCCGGCGGAATGCCGGACGGCGAGACCGCGTTGTCCACACCGTGAACGCCGCAACCGGGAACGGGACTGGTGGACTAGACCAATCTGGCCGGCACGATGACGCGCCGCGCACGCCTCCGCACGCCCCGCTCGCGGCCTCATCCAGCCATAGTCATTCCGGGCTATCGGGTTACCGTCAGCCTGGGTGGTAATTCGGGAACAGAGTGTGATGCTCGTCGCTGTTCACAGCGCCGGTCCGGAATGTACCTGAAAAAAGGCGTAACCTGGATGACCGCTGCCCGCTGGGGGTTCCCGCAGGGCTGATCGACGCATGCGGGCCCTCCCAACTGGCATCCGGCTGTTCGACAGGCACAGCCAGTGAACACGGATCTACGAAGCGGAAGAGGGCGGAACCCGCCGTGTCGCCACAGTCCACCTCAACAACCCAATCGACGACCGAACCGTCTACCGGCGGCCCGAACCACCCGGCGCACACCGCGGCCGAGTTCGGGCCGAACGAATGGCTCGTCGACGAGATCTACCAGCAGTATCTGCGCGACCCGGCTTCCGTGGACAAGGCATGGTGGGACTTCTTCGCCGACTACCAGCCCTCTGACGCCGCATCTTCGTCGTCCGCCCCGGCCACCGCGGCACCGGCCCCCGCGACCCCCGCCCCGGTTTCGGCCCAGCCGGCCCCCGTCGCCCCCTCCAACGGCACGGCCCCGGCGCCGGCCAACGGCACCGCGCCGTCGGTCGCCGCCGTACCGGTCGAGACCACGACCGCGCCGAACAACCTCGGCATCGCGGCCAAGCCCACCCCGGTCGCGGTCTCCCCGGCCAGCGGCGTGCCGCGCGACGCGGCGATCACCGCCCCGCCGGCCGCCTCGACCCCGTCCGGCGGCGGCTCGCAGACCACCGTGCTGCGCGGCCCGGCGGCCCGCGTGGTGGTCAACATGGAGGCCTCGCTCGGGGTCCCCACCGCCACCTCGGTGCGCGCGGTCCCGGCGAAGCTGCTGATCGACAACCGCATCGTCATCAACAACTTCCTCAAGCGCGCGCGCGGCGGCAAGGTCTCCTTCACCCATCTGATCGGCTTCGCGATGGTCCAGGCGACCAAGGCGATCCCGGCGATGAACGCCTCGTACACGCAGGCCGACGGCAAGCCCGCGGTGGCCACCCCCGAGCACGTCAACCTCGGCCTGGCCATCGACGTGACCAGGCCGGACGGCTCGCGCTCGCTGCTGGTGCCCTCGATCAAGGCCGCGGAGTTGATGGACTTCCGCGAGTTCTGGCAGGCCTACGAGGACATCGTGCGCAAGGCGCGCACCAACAAGCTCACGGCCGACGACTTCGCCGGCACCACCATCTCGCTGACCAACCCCGGCGGCATCGGCACCGTGCACTCGGTGCCGCGGCTGATGAAGGGCCAGGGCGCGATCCTGGGCGTCGGCGCGATGGAGTACCCGGCCGAGTACCAGGGCGCCAGCGTGGAGACCCTCGCCCGGCTCGCGGTGAGCAAGGTCATGACCCTGACCTCCACCTACGACCACCGGATCATCCAGGGCGCCCAGTCCGGCGAGTTCCTGCGCGCGATCCACCAGCTGCTGCTGGGCGGCGACGACTTCTACGACAAGGTCTTCGAGTCGCTGCGCATCCCGTACGAGCCGGTGCGCTGGGTGCAGGACATCAACGCCTCGCACGAGGACGACGTCAGCAAGACCGCGCGCGTGGTCGAGCTGATCGACTCGTACCGCACCCGCGGGCACCTGATGGCCGACACCGACCCGCTGGAGTACAAGCAGCGCCGGCACCCGGACCTGGACGTGGTCTCGCACGGGCTGACCCTGTGGGACCTGGAACGCGAGTTCGCCACCGGCGGCTTCGGCGGCAAGCCGCTGATGAAGCTGCGCGACATCCTCGGCGTGCTGCGCGACTCGTACTGCCGCACCGTCGGCATCGAGTACATGCACATCCAGGACCCGGAGCAGCGCCGCTGGATCCAGGCCAAGGTGGAGAACCGCAACGACCGCCCGGTGCGCGAGGAGCAGCTGCGCATCCTCAACCGGCTCAACGCCGCCGAGGCCTTCGAGACCTTCCTGCAGGTCAAGTACGTCGGCCAGAAGCGGTTCTCGCTGGAGGGCGGCGAGTCGGCGATCCCGCTGCTCGACCAGGTGATCTCCTGCGCCGCCGAGTGCGGCCTGGACGAGGCGGCGATCGGCATGCCGCACCGCGGCCGTCTCAACGTGCTGACCAACATCGTGGGCAAGCCGTACGGCCGGGTGTTCAACGAGTTCGAGGGCAACCTCGACCCCAAGTCGATGCACGGCTCCGGCGACGTGAAGTACCACCTGGGCACCGAGGGCACCTTCACCGCCCTGTCCGGCAGGCAGATCAAGGTCTCGCTGGTCGCCAACCCCTCGCACCTTGAGGCGGTCGACCCGGTGCTCGAAGGCTACGTGCGGGCCAAGCAGGACATCGTGAACAAGGCCGGCACCGCGTTCACCGTGCTGCCGATCCTGATGCACGGCGACGCCGCGTTCGCCGGCCAGGGCGTGGTCGCCGAGACGCTGGAACTTTCGCAACTGCGGGGCTACCGCACCAGCGGCACGATCCACGTCGTCGTGAACAACCAGGTCGGGTTCACCACCTCGCCGGTCTTCTCCCGCTCCTCGGTGTACGCCACCGACGTCGCGCGCATGGTCGAGGCGCCGATCTTCCACGTCAACGGGGACGACCCCGAGGCGTGCGTGCGGGTCGCCCGGCTGGCGTTCGAGTTCCGCCAGGCGTTCAACAAGGACGTCGTGATCGACATGGTCTGCTACCGGCGGCGCGGCCACAACGAGGGCGACGACCCCTCGATGACCCAGCCGCTGATGTACCAGCTGATCGAGGCCAAGCGCTCGGTGCGCAAGCTGTACACCGAGGCGCTGATCGGCCGCGGCGACATCACCCTGGAGGAGGCCGAGGCCGCGCTCAAGGACTACCAGTCCAAGCTGGAGCAGGTCTTCGCCGAGACCAAGGACAGCGGACCGCGGCCGGTGTCCGACCCGTCCTCGGCCAATACCAACGGACACACCGACGAGGGCGTGCCGTTCCCGGCCCGGGTCAACACCGCGATCAGCGACGAGGTCGTCAAGCGAATCGTCGAGGTGCACGTCAACCTGCCCGACGGCTTCGAGGCGCACCCGCGCGTCGTGCCCCAGCTGCAGCGGCGCGCGCAGATGGTCACCGACGGCACGATCGACTGGGCGATGGGCGAGACGCTGGCCTTCGGCTCACTGCTGATGGAGGGCGTCCCGGTCCGGCTGACCGGCCAGGACTCGCGCCGCGGCACCTTCGTGCAGCGCCACCACGTGATCGTGGACCGGCACTCCGCCAAGGAGTACACGCCGCTGTCGTACCTGTCGGAGAACCAGGCCACGTACTCGGTCTACGACTCGATGCTCTCCGAGTTCGCCGCGATGGGCTTCGAGTACGGCTACTCGGTGGCCCGCCCGAGCGCGCTGGTGCTGTGGGAGGCGCAGTTCGGCGACTTCGGCAGCGGCGCGCAGACGATCGTGGACGAGTTCGTCTCCTCGGGCGAGCAGAAGTGGGGCCAGCACTCCGGCGTCACGCTGCTGCTGCCGCACGGCTACGAGGGCCAGGGCCCGGACCACTCCTCGGCCCGCATCGAGCGGTACCTGCAGATGTGCGCGCAGAACAACATGACCGTCGCGGTGCCCTCGCTGCCCTCGTCGTACTTCCACCTGTTGCGCTGGCAGGCGCACAACCCGGCGCACAAGCCGCTGGTGGTCTTCACGCCGAAGTCGATGCTGCGCCTGAAGGCCGCGGCCTCGTCGATCGAGGAGTTCACCCACGGCGAGTTCCGCCCGCTGATCCCGGACACCACGGTCAAGGCCGAGAACGTGCGGCGCGTCCTGGTGTGCTCCGGCAAGGTCTACTGGGACCTGGTGGCCTGGCGGGCCAAGCAGGGCATCACCAACACCGCGGTCGTGCGGGCCGAGCGGCTCTACCCGCTGCCCGCGGCGGAGTTGCTGCAGGCGATCGCCGACTACCCGGCCGCGGCCGAGCTGCGCTGGGTACAGGAGGAGCCGGCCAACCAGGGCGGCTGGCCGTTCGTCGCGCTGACCCTGCCGGCCGAGCTCGGCGGGCGCCCGCTGACCTGCGTGTCGCGCCCGGCCTCGTCCTCCCCGGCGGTCGGCTCGGCCAAGCGGCACGAGGTCGAGCAGCACCGGGTCGTCGAGGAGGCCTTCGCCGACTGACGGCCGCCTCGCGGCACCGCGAGGCAGGGAAGACAGAGCACGAAGACACAGCACGAAAACAGAGCACGAAAACAGAGCACTGAGCACGCCGAGCGCGGCCCCGTCCGATCCGGATCGGGGCCGCGCTCGGCTCGTCTGTCGGGTCCGGTTTATCGGACATGGCGCGCGTGGAACGGAGCATCGCCGGTGTACTTCACCGACCGCGGCATCGAGGAGTTGGACAAGCGGCGCGGAGACGAGGAGGTCTCGCTGTCCTGGCTCTCCGAGCGACTGCGCGAGTTCGTCGATCTCAACCCCGAGTTCGAGACGCCGGTCGAGCGGCTGGCCACCTGGCTGGCCCGGCTCGACGACGAGGACGTCGAGGACTGACGCGGCCCGGCGCGCGGCGTCGACGCGGCCGACGCGCTCCCGCGAAGCGCTTTCGGCGAATAGGCCCTGACCTGCGTTAACCCCAAGCGGCTTGACTTCCCGCAGACGCGATATATCGTGGAATTCAGAGACGCGATACATCGCGTTGCTCACGAGGCGGAGGAGCCGCGCAGA
>JBOHCW010000585.1:0-7635 GCA_050725375.1 Actinocrinis sp.
CTCCGAGAACCGTCTCGCCCCGCCTGCGTCGCGCCCCGCCTCGGCCGCGCCGTCGCGCCCCACCCGCAAGCTGGTCGCGGCGCCGCCCGCGGCCGCGCCCAAGCCGCTGCGCCTGGGCGATCCGCGCCGCCGGCTGCGCGTCGGCCTCGTGGCCCTCGCGTTCGTCCTGTCGCTGTTCGGCGGCCGGCTCTTCCAGCTACAGGCCCTGGACAAGGTGGACTACGGCGCCAGCGCCGACGCCGCGCGCACCCAGGACTACGTGCTCACCGCGGCCCGCGGCTCGATACTGGACGGCGCGGGCCGTCCGCTGGCCGAGTCGGTCGACGCGGTGGACGTGACCGCCGACCCGGTCCAGATCAGGACCCTGAAGCAGGACCCGGCGGTGTACGCCTCCAAGCTCGCCGCGCTGCTCGGCAACCCGCCCGGCAGCGTGGACGTCGCCGCCCTGCGCACCCGGCTGTCCGACGTCACCACGCGCTACGTGCTGCTGGCCAAGCAGGTCACCCCGCAGGCGTGGAACCGGATCAAGGCGCTCGGCCTGTCCGGCGTCTACGGCGTCCCGGACGCGAAGACGGTCTATCCGAGCGGCTCGCTCGCCTCGAACGTCGTCGGGTTCATCAACGCGGGCGGCAAGGGCACGGCCGGCCTGGAGGACACCTACGACGGCATGCTGGCCGGCAAGGACGGCCGGATCTCCTACCAGGCCGCCGACGGCACCGAGATCCCGACCGCGGGCATCAACGAGCAGGCGCCGGTGGCCGGCACCTCAGTCGAGACCACGATCGACAGCCAGATCCAGTGGGCCGCGCAGAAGGCGATCGACGACCAGGTCGCGCGGTCCAAGGCCGAGTCGGGCACCGTCGTGGTGATGGACCCGCGCACCGGCGCCGTGCTCGCGCTGGCCACCTCGCCGAGCTACGACCCGACGAACCTGGCCGCCGCGAACCCGGCCAACCTCGGCGACCGCGCCGTGTCAGACGTCTACGAGCCCGGTTCGGTGGCGAAGGTCATCACGATGTCGGCGGCCATCCAGCAGGGCGCGGCCGACCCGGCGACCCGCGTCGTGGTGCCCCCCGCGATCGTGCGCGAGGGCACTACCTTCCACGACGACACCTACCACGGCACCGAGCACCTGACGCTGACCGGCGTACTGGCCGAGTCGAGCAACATCGGCACCATCGAGACCAGCGACCGGCTCGGGCCGAACCGCGACCAGATCCTCTACAACTACCTGACCGCGTTCGGCTTCGGCCGGCCCACCGGGCTCGACCTGCCCGGCGAGTCGCCCGGAATCCTGGCGCCGCCGGCCAAGTGGAGCGGCTCGCAGCGCTACACCATCCCGTTCGGCCAGGGCCTGTCGGTCAACGCGGTGCAGGCCACCAGCGTCTTCGCCACGATCGCGAACGCCGGGGTGCGTGTGACGCCGAACCTGGTCAAGGGTTTCGTGGACGCGAACGGGAACTTCACCGCGGCCGCGACGGCGGCCCGCACCCAGGTCGTCTCGCCGCAGACGGCGCACCAGGTCGAGCAGATGATGGAGTCGGTGGTCTCGGAGAAGGGCACCGCGCCCGCCGCGAGGATCGCCGGGTACCGCGTCGCGGGCAAGACCGGCACCGCGAACCGCTACGACAGCAGGTGCGGCGGCTACTGCGGCTACACCGCCTCGTTCATCGGCTTCGCGCCGGCCGACGACCCGCGGCTGGTGGTCTCCACGGTGATCCAGAACCCGACCAAGGGCCTGTACTTCGGCGGCTCGATCGCCGCGCCGGTGTTCCAGAAGGTCATGTCGTTCGCGTTGCAGGACCTGGGAATCGCGCCGACCGGGACCAAGCCGCCGGACCTGCCGGTGACCTGGTGACGGCGGCGCTCTCGGTGATCGCGTAGTGACGATCCGAACAGACGGCGTGATCCGCGGCGCCGTCGCGGGGTTGCTGGCACGCGGGCGCGCCGAGACACGGTAGCCTCACCGTCGTGCCGAACCCGCTCAAGCAACCACCCCCGGCGACCGGACGGCCGAGGCCCGGACACGCCCCGCAGCGCACCCTGGCGGACTTGGCCGAGGCGGCGCCCGGCGCGGTGGTCGCGGGTCCGCACGACGCGGGCGCGGTCCCCGTCACCGGCCTTACCCACGATTCGCGCGCGGTACTCCACGGAGATCTGTACGCCGCCATGGCGGGCGCCACGGTGCACGGAGCCGAGTTCTCCGCACAGGCCGCGCAGTCGGGCGCCGTAGCGATCCTGACGGACCGTGAGGGGGCCGCCAGGGCCCGCGCGACCGGTCTGCCGGTCCTCGTCGTGCCGTCGGTCCGCCCAGTCCTCGGCCCGATCGCCGCGCGCCTCTACGGCGAGCCGGCCGAGCACCTGAAGATGCTCGGCGTCACCGGCACCAACGGCAAGACGACCGTCAGCTACCTGATCGACGGCGGCCTGCGCGCCGCCGGCCTGCACACCGGGCTGATCGGCACGGTCGAGACGCGTATCGGCGACCGCGTCCTGAAATCCAGCCGCACCACACCCGAGGCGCCCGACCTGCAGGCGCTGCTCGCGACGATGCGTGAGGACGGCGTCGGCGCGGTCGCGATGGAGGTATCCAGCCACGCGCTGGCCTACGGTCGCACCGCTGGCATCAGGTACGCGGTAGCCGCCTTCACGAACCTGACGCAGGATCACCTCGACTTCCATGCCGACATGGAGGACTACTTCGAGGCCAAGGCGAAGCTGTTCACCCCCGGCTACACCGAGTTCTCGGTGATCAACACCGATGATGCGCACGGCCGGCGGATCGCGCAGCGGCTGACCGACGCGGACCTGCCGCACTGGACTTACTCGCCGTCAGGTGCGCTCAACGCGCACTGGCGCGCAGAGGGAATCGAACCGACGCCCGAGGGCTCCCGGTTCACCCTGGTCGGCCCGGATGATCTCAGGCTCGCCGCGTCCGTACAACTGCCCGGCGATTTCAATGTGGCCAACGCCATGACCGCCGTCATCACGCTGATCGCCGCCGGCATCGAACCGCAGACGGCCGCCGACGGCGTCGCGTCGGTCGCGGGCGTGCCGGGCCGGATGCAGCGGGTGGACGCGGGTCAGCCCTACCTGGCCGTGGTCGATTACGCGCACACGCCCGACGCCCTGGACACGCTGCTGGCCGCGATCCGGCCGGTCACCGAGGGCAAGGTGCGCATCGTCATCGGCTGCGGCGGCGACCGGGATCGCGCCAAGCGTCCGCTGATGGGCGCGGCCGCCGCCAACGGTGCCGAAGAAGTCGTCCTGACCAACGACAACCCGCGCTCCGAGAATCCGCTCTCTATCTTGGAAGCCGCCGCGGCCGGCGCGCGCGAAGCCATCGCGAACGGCGCCGTGTCCACGGTCACCGTCGTGCCGGACCGCGCGCAGGCCATCGCCGAGGCGGTCGCCGCGAGCCGGCCGGGCGACGCGCTCGTGGTGGCGGGCAAGGGACACGAACAAGGACAGGAGATCGGCGCAGTGGTGCACCCCTTCGACGACGCGGCGGTGCTGCGCGCGGCGATCGAGCGGTCGATGCCGCGGTGATCCGGATGACTCTCGCCGAGATCGCCGAGGCGGTCGGCGGCGCCCTCACCCCGGGTACCGATCCCGCGTCGGCCGTGACCGGGCCGGTCACCGTCGACTCGCGTTCGGTCGAGCCCGGCGCCCTGTTCGCGGCCTTCGACGGCGAACACGTGGACGGGCACGACTACGCGGCCTCGGCCGTCGAGCGCGGCGCCGCGGCCGTGTTGGTGAGCAGGGACGTGGGCCTGCCCGGCGTACTGGTCGACGACGTGCAGTACGCCCTGGGCCGCCTCGCGCGCGCGGTGCTCGACCGCCTGCCGGACACACTGGTGATCGGCGTGACCGGCTCGACCGGCAAGACCTCGACGAAGGACATGCTCGGCCAGATCATGGCCGCGCACGGCACCACGATCGCGCCCAGGAACAGCTTCAACAACGAGCTCGGCATGCCGCTGACCGTGCTGCGCGCCGACGAGGACACGCGGTACCTGGTGCTGGAGATGGGTGCCCGCAACGTCGGGCACATCAGGTATCTGTGCGAGATCGCGCCGCCCACCGCCGGCATCGTGGTCAACGTCGGCACCGCGCATCTCGGCAAGTTCGGCTCGATGGAGCAGACCGCGCTGGCCAAGGGCGAGCTGGTCGAATCGCTGCCCAAAGACGGGCTTGCGGTGCTCAATGCGGACGATCCGCTGGTCTCGGCGATGCGCGCGCGCACCGCGGCGCGCGTGGTGACCTTCGGCGAGTCCGCGCACGCGGACGTGTACGCCACCGGGATCGAACTCGGGCCGGACGGCCGTGCGTCGTTCCTGCTCCACGCGCAGCAGGTCGGTGAACCGGCGCGGGTGTCGTTGCGTGTCGTCGGCGAGCACCACGTGGCCAACGCGCTCGCCGTCGCGGCGGCGGCGCTCGGCCTCGGGGTGCCGCCGGAGGCGGTGGTCCGGGGCCTGTCCGCCGCCGAGGCCCTGAGCGGCGGACGGATGGCCGTGTCGGAACGTTCGGACGGCGTCGTCGTGATCGACGACGCCTACAATGCGAACCCGGAATCCACGCGGGCCGCGCTCAAGGCGCTGGCCGTCCTGGTGCGGGCCCGGCCCGGCGCGCGCGCGTGGGCGGTACTCGGCACGATGCTGGAGCTGGGCGAGCAGTCAGACGAGGAACACGACGCGATCGGGCGGCTGGCCGTGCGGCTGCGCGTCGACCGGCTGGTCGTCGTCGGCGCGGGCGCGGCGCGCATCCACGCCGGGGCCAGCCGCGAAGGCTCGTGGGGAGAGGAATCCGTGATGGTGGCCGACCCGGATGCGGCGCTGGCGCTGGTGAGCGCGCAGCTGCGGCCCGGAGACGTGGTCCTGGTCAAGGCGTCCAACGCGATCGGCCTGAGCCGGATCGCGCGGGCGCTGCTGGACGAGGGCGCGGACGGGCCCGCGCCGGGCGGCCCGAGCCCGGCGGAGGACCACCGGTGAGGGGGGTCCTGTACGCGAGCGTGATCGCGCTCGTCTGCTCGCTCAGCGGCACCCCGCTGATCATCCGGATGCTGGTCAAGCGCGGCTACGGCCAGCTGATCCGGGACGACGGCCCGAAGAACCACCTGTCCAAGCGCGGCACGCCCACCATGGGCGGCATCGTGATCGTGCTGTCCACGCTGATCGCGTACGCGCTGACCAAGGTGGCGACGCAGCACTGGCCCAGCGCCTCGGCGCTGCTGGTGCTGTTCCTGATGACCGGCCTGGGCGCGGTCGGCTTCGTCGACGACTTCATCAAGATCTACAAGCAGCGCTCGCTGGGGCTGCGGGCCAAGGCCAAGCTGATCGGACAGGCGCTGGTCGCGGTGATCTTCGCCGTCCTGGTGCTGCACTTCCCGGACCAGTACGGGCTGACCCCGGCGTCCACGGCGGTCTCGTTCCTGCAGGACACCACGCTCGTGCTCGGCCCGGTGCTGTTCGTGGTGTGGGCGTACCTGCTGATCTCCGGCACCTCGAACGCGGTGAACCTGACCGACGGCCTGGACGGCCTGGCCACCGGAGCCTCGGCGATGGTGTTCGCGGCGTACGTGCTGATCGGCATCTGGGAGTACGGGCAAAGCTGCGTCAACGCGCCCGGCGCCGGCTGTTACGCGGTACGCGATCCGCTCGACCTCGCGATCGTGGCGGCGGCGCTGATGGGCTCCTGCTTCGGCTTCCTGTGGTGGAACGCCAAGCCGGCGAAGATCTTCATGGGCGACACCGGCTCGCTCGCCCTCGGCGGCGCGCTGGCCGGCCTGGCCATCTGCTCGCGCACCGAACTGCTGATCACACTGCTGTGCGGCCTGTTCCTGATCATCACCCTGTCGGTGATCATCCAGGTCGGCTCGTTCAAGCTGCGCGGTAAACGGGTGTTCAAGATGGCCCCGCTGCAGCATCACTTCGAGCTGATGGGCTGGGCCGAGGAGACCATCGTGATCCGGTTCTGGATCATCGCCGGACTCTGCGTCGCGCTCGGCATCGGGGTGTTCTACGCCGGTTGGGTCACGGGCTCGTGAGCGGGCCGTCCGCCGCCGCGCCGCACTGGCACGGGCCCGACGTCGAGGGCTCGGCAGTGGTGCCGTGGCATGGTCTGCGGGTCTGCGTCGTCGGTGCGCGCGTGGTCGGCCTGTCCGCGGCGCGGGCGGTCAACGGGCTCGGCGCGGACGTCACGATCGTCGACCGCTACGACGACGAGACCACGACCGAACGCTGCGCGCCTTTGGCCGGCGAGGGCATCCACGTGCGGCTCGGCGACGACGCGACGCTACCGGCTGGCTGCGAGTTGCTGGTCCTGTCGCCCGGCATCCCGCCGGCCGCACCGATCGTCGCCGCGGCACACGAGCAAGGCATCCCGGTATGGGGCGACGTGGAACTGGCGTGGCGGCTGCGTAAACCGCTGCCGGACGGCTCGTACGCGCCGTGGCTGCCTATCACCGGCACGAACGGCAAGACGACGACGGTGCGCATGCTCGCCGCGATGCTTGAGGCGGCCGGCAAGCGCACAGTCGCGTGCGGCAACGTCGGCCTGCCGCTCGTGGACGCGGTCCTGGCCGACGAGCCGTACGAGGTGCTGGCGATCGAGCTGTCCAGCTTCCAGCTCTACTGGACGCAGTCGATGAGCCCGCTGGCCTCGGCGGTGCTCAACATCGCGCCGGACCACGTGGACTGGCACGGCTCGATGGACGCCTACGCGGCGGCCAAGGGCCGGGTGTACGAGAACTGCCGGATCGCCTGCGTCTACAACGCCGAGGACGCGGCGACCCTCGCGCTGGTCGAGGAGGCGGACGTCGTCGAGGGCTGCCGCGCGATCGGCTTCACGCTCGGCGCGCCCGCCCTGTCCATGCTCGGCGTGGTCGAGGGGATCCTGGCCGACCGCGCGTTCGTCGAGGACCGGCAGCGCAACGCCGCCGAACTGGGCACCGTCTACGACGTCGAGCCGCACGCGCCGCACAACATCGCCAACGCCCTCGCGGCGGCCGCGCTGGCCCGCGCGTACGGCGTCAAGCCGGAAGCGGTGCGCGACGGGCTGCGCGCCTTCCGGCCGGACCCGCACCGCATCCAGTTCGTCGCGGCCGTGGACGGCGTGGACTACGTCGACGACTCGAAGGCCACGAACCCGCACGCCGCCGCCGCCTCGCTCGCCGCGTACGAGGACGTGGTCTGGATCGCCGGCGGACTGGCCAAGGGCGCCGCGTTCGACGACCTGGTGACCGGCGCCGCCAAGCGGCTGCGCGGCGTCGTGCTCATGGGCCGGGACCGCGCGGTCATCGCCGAGGCGATCGCGCGGCACGCGCCGCGGCTGCCGGTGGTGGACCTCGGCGGCGCGGACACCGGCCTGGCCGGCGCCGCGGCGATGGAGCGCGCGGTGGACGCCGCGGCACGGCTGGCGCTGGCCGCCGAAACCGTCGGGGTGACCACCGTGCTGCTCGCCCCGGCCTGCGCCTCGATGGACATGTTCGCCAACTATCCCGAGCGCGGCGACTTGTTCGCGCGCGCCGTCCGGGACCGCAAGGCGTCGCGCGGGTAGCGTGCCCTCGGAGGCTGACGCCGTGGCGGAAGGTGGGCGGATCGCGTGGTTGGGCAACAGGATCGACCAAGGCGACCC
>JBOHCW010000586.1:0-3443 GCA_050725375.1 Actinocrinis sp.
CACCACGATCGCGACGTGGTGCACGCGCCCGGGCGGCTCGAATCGCGTCGCGGGGCGCTCCTGACGTCGGCCGGCCATCGCCCCTCCCCTGCCCGTCAGACCGTGATGAGCTCGCGGTGGACGCCCCACGCGGCGCGTAGCCGGTTCGCGATCTCCCCGACCGTGGCGTAGGCCTTCACGGCCTCGATGATCGGCGGCAGGAGATTGTCCGTGCCGCGCGCGGCGTCCTCGAGACGGCGCATCGTCGCCGCCCATGCTGCCGGATCGCGCTCCGCCCGCACGCGCCGCACGCGGGCGACCTGGCGGCGCTCAGCGTCCGGGTCGATCTTCTGCGTCGGAGGCGCCGCGACGCGTTCGTCGCGGAAGCGGTTCACCCCGACGACGACCTGGTCCCCGGAGTCGATCGCCCGTTGCACGCGATATGCCGACTCCTGGATCGAGCGCTGCTGGAAGCCCGCCTCGAGCGCGCTGAGCGTGCCACCCATGGCGTCGATCTCGGCGAGGTACGCCGTCGCGGCGGCCTCGAGCTCATCGGTGAGGGTCTCCACGAAGTACGAGCCGCCGAGTGGATCGGGAGTCTCGGCCACGCCTGATTCGAAGGCGAGGATCTGCTGGGTGCGGAGAGCCAGTCGGACGCTCTCCTCCGTGGGCAGCGCGAGCGCCTCGTCGCGCGAGTTCGTATGCAGGCTCTGGGCGCCGCCGAGCACCGCGGCGAGCGCCTGAACGGTCGTGCGAACCACGTTGTTGTCGACCGACTGTGCCGTCAGCGACGAGCCCGCCGTCTGCACGTGGAACCGGCACGCCATCGAGCGCGGGTTCGATGACCCGAACCGGTCGCGCACGATCCGCGCCCACATCCGACGGGCCGCACGGAACTTGGCGACCTCCTCGAACAGCTCCGACCAGGCCGCGAAGAAGAAGCTGAGCCGGCCGGCGAAGGCATCGACATCGAGCCCACGGGCGACCGCGGCGTCGACATAGGCGATCGCGTCGGCGAGCGTAAAGGCCAGCTCCTGGGCCGCCGTTGCCCCGGCCTCCCGCATGTGATAACCCGAGATCGAGATCGTGTTCCACTTCGGGAGCTCGCGGGCACAGAACTCGAAGACGTCGGTCACGAGCCGCATCGACGGGCGCGGCGGGAAGATGTACGTCCCGCGCGCGATGTACTCCTTGAGGATGTCGTTCTGGATCGTGCCGGTCAGCGCGGCCGGCGCGACGCCCTGCTCCTCGCCGACCAGTTGGTAGAGCAGCAGCAGGATCGAGGCGGGGGCGTTGATGGTCATCGAGGTGGACACCCGGTCCAGCGGGATGCCGCCGAACAGGGTGCGCATGTCCTCGATCGAGTCGATCGCCCCGCCAACCTTGCCGACCTCGCCGTGCGCGATCGGCTCGTCCGAGTCGTAACCCATCTGGGTCGGCAGGTCGAAGGCCACCGACAGGCCGGTCGAGCCGGCCGCGATCAGCTGTTGGTAGCGCCTGTTCGACTCGGCCGCGGTGCCGAAGCCCGCGTACTGCCGCATGGTCCAGGGCCGGCCGGTGTACATGGTCGGATAAACGCCGCGGGTGAACGGGTAGCCGCCGGGCTCGCCGAGCGCGGTCGCCGGCTCCCACCCGTCCAGGTCGGCCGGCCGATAAACCGGGTTGATCGGCAGGCCTGACTCGCTGGTCGCCGCCGCTGGTTCGGTCGACGCTCGCTCGGACGGCATGGGCAACCTCACACGGTCGGGCCGCACGCGCGGCCGTGGTGGATGGAGCGTGGCTGTAACGCGGGTAACGCGGGTATGGCGGTGCGATCTTAGGGTCGGCACCCGCCCGGGTTACCGCCGCTGTGCTTCCGAGTATTGCCGAAGGTTCACCACCCGCACACCCCCGCTGTCGCGCGAATCACACCCCTAGGGCGTCCGCTAGTGCAGTGAATTGTCCGTATTGTCGGATGCGAGATCGCTCACAGTACGCCCTTTTGGACCCAGAAGGGGGTCTTGGGCCTGGTTAACCTGAAGCCGAAAAGCAGTACGGCACCGCCGAGGCGACAAGCAGGAAAGGGGCCGGGCAGCGCACATGGCTATAACAACGCCCGAGGCCGACGTGAGCGGCCACGAGGAGACGGCTCCGAAACGCGGAGTGCCGGCTCCCGCGCGCAAGGCGAAGCGCGGCACCCTTTACCGCGGCCGCGAGGGGATGTGGAGCTGGGTGGCACACCGGATCACCGGCGTGCTGATCTTCTTCTTCCTGTTCGCGCACGTGCTCGACACCGCGCTGCTGCGCGTGTCGAAGTCCTCGTACAACACGGTCATCGGCAGCTACAAGAACCCGGTGACCAACTTCCTGGAGTACGGGCTGACCGCCGCGATCGTCTTCCACGCCTTCAACGGCCTGCGGATCATCGCGGTGGACTTCTGGGCCAAGGGCCCGCGCCACCAGCGGCGGATGCTCTGGATCGTGGTGGGCGTCTGGGCGCTGCTGATGGCCGGGATGCTCTACCCGATCACCGCCCACTCCTGGCACACCATCTTCGGGAAGTAGGCGCCACTCCATGACCACTCCCGCGATCGAGGCCCCCCGCTCCCCGCGCGCCCCGCAGTCCTCGCGGCTGCGCGGCCGGCGCACCGCGCGCTCGACCCGCACCAACTTCGAGCTCTACAGCTGGCTGTTCATGCGGTTCTCCGGGCTGCTGCTCACCTTCCTGGTGCTCGGCCACTTATTCATCATGCTGGTGCTGGACGGCGGCGTCGAGAAGATCAACTTCGCCTTCGTGGCCGGCCGCTGGGCCTCGCCGTTCTGGCAGGTCTGGGACCTGCTCACGCTCTGGCTGGCCACGCTGCACGGCGTCAACGGCCTGCGCACCGTGATCAACGACTACGCCGAGCGCGACGGCGGCCGGTTCGCGCTCAAGACGCTGCTGTACACGGCCGCGCTGCTGATGATCTTCCTCGGCAGCCTGGTCATCTTCACCTTCACCCCGGACATCAAGGCCTGAGGCGCGACCGTAATGGCTACCGAAGCACCGCAAGCAGTCAAGACCCGGATCCACACCTACGACACGGTCATCGTCGGCGCCGGCGGCGCGGGCATGCGCGCGGCGCTGGAGGCGGGCACCCGCTCGCGTACCGCCGTGCTCACGAAGCTGTACCCGACCCGCTCGCACACCGGCGCGGCGCAGGGCGGCATGTGCGCGGCCCTGGCCAACGTCGAGGACGACAACTGGGAGTGGCACACCTTCGACACGGTCAAGGGGGGCGACTACCTGACCGACCAGGACGCCGCCGAGATCATGTGCAGGGAGGCCATCGACGCGGTCCTGGACCTGGAGAAGATGGGCCTGCCCTTCTCCCGCACCCCCGAGGGCCGCATCGACCAGCGCCGCTTCGGCGGCCACACCCGCAATCACGGTGAGGCACCGGTTCGGCGGGCCTGCTTCGCCGCCGACCGCACCGGCCACATGA
>JBOHCW010000587.1:0-3145 GCA_050725375.1 Actinocrinis sp.
GACTCCTCTCGCACGAACGTCGGCGGCGCCTGGGCGTTCGACAGCGAGGCCAGCGCGGGCGCGACCGTGCCCACGCTCGACTCGATCGGACGCTTCATGTCGACGTACGAACAGGCGCAGCTGTGGAAGGCGCCCGACTTCAACCAGTACCACCTCAACTACGAGGCCGAACTGCCCAACGAAGAAGCAAACTTCGGCTACGCATTCGGCACCCTGCACGACCTCGACGCTGCGCTCTCAGCACGATACGGCTCGTGGTCGAGCCTCACCGGCTACGTCGAGCAGGCGCAGGTCGCCAACTACGAGACCCAGCGCGCCGAGTTCGAGGCCTATATCGCGCACTCGCACGCGACCGCCACGACCCCCTCGACCGGCATCGTGTACTGGCAGCTGAACAAGGGCTGGCCGACGCTGCTGTGGTCGCTGTGGAACAACGACTACGACCAGGCCGGGGCCTATTTCGGCGCGCAGAAGGCGAACCGTCCGCTGCACGCGATCTACGCGCTGGACAACGGGACCGTGACCGTCGACAACCTCGGCGGCGCCGGCCAGTCCGGCGTGACGGTCGAGTCAAAGGTCTACAACACCGCGGGCACCCTGCTCGACGACCGCACGTCCGCGCCGATGTCGCTCGCGTCACAACAGGTTGTCAATTCGGTGCTCACGCCGGCCAAGCCGACCGGCAGCGGCGTCGTGTACTTCGTCGAGCTGCTGGTCAAGCAGAACGGCGCGCTGGTGGACCGCAACGTCTACTGGAACTCGACGACCACGGACGTGCCCAACTGGAAGAAGACCCTCGGCAACCCGCAGGCCACGATGTCGCAGTATGCGAACCTCACCGCTCTGCAGAACCTGTCGCAGGCCGCGGTCGGCGCGACCGCGACGAGCACGGCGCAGGCCGGTCCGGCCGGCGCGGACCGGCTGGTCACGGTCACCGTCACGAACACCTCGACGAAGCCGACCGTCGGCTTCTTCCTGCGCGCGGACCTCCGGCGCGGCACGGCGTCGGGCGCCGAGCTGTCCGGCGACAACGAGCTGCAGTCCTCGACCTGGAGCGGCAACGACGTGACGCTCTGGCCCGGCGAGTCCGAGACCCTGACCGCGACGTACAGCTCGGCCGACCTGCAGGGCGCCACGCCGGTGGTCAGCGTCTCCGGCTGGAACGTACCGAAGATCGATGTGGTGGCGGGGTGAACGAGATGAGAGGGATCAGCAGGATGCGCATCCGCTCGGGCCGGGAACGTCGGCCGGCCATCACGTCCGCAGTGCTCGTGCTCACGCTCGTCGGCGCGGCCCTCGGCGGAGCTTTCGCCGCACCCGCGCAGGCCACGACCACGACCACGACCACGAGCTTCCCGAACGTCGTCGTCCCGCAGCCGGTCAGCGAGGTGGCGAATGGGATGACGTTCACGCTCGCCTCGTCCGCCACGATTACCACCGACGACGCGAACGTCGGCTCGTACGTAGCCGGCATCCTGCGCGCGTCGACCGGTTACCCGTTGCCGGTGACGACGAACTCCGCGACGCCCGGCAGCATCGCGCTCGACCTGTCCGGCGCGCCGTCCACGGTCGGCACCGAGGGCTACGTGCTCACCACGACGGCGACCGGCGTGACGGTCCAGGCCAACCAGCCGGCCGGCCTGTTCCACGGCGTCGAGACGCTGCTCCAACTGCTGCCGGCGGCCGTGATGAGCCCGACCGTGCACGCCGGGCCGTGGACCGTGCCCGGCGGCACGGTCACCGACTATCCGCGCTTCGAACACCGCGGCGCGATGCTGGACGTCGCACGGCACTTCTTCACAGTCGCGCAGGTCAAGCGGTACATCGACGAGCTGGCCCTCTACAAGATCGACTACCTGCACCTGCACCTGTCCGACGACCAGGGCTGGCGGATCGCGATCAACAGCTGGCCGAACCTGGCCGCGTACGGCGGCAGCACCGAGGTCGGCGGCGGCCCCGGCGGCTACTACACGCAGGCCGACTACTCGGCGATCGTGGCGTACGCGGCGTCGCGGTACATGACGGTGATCCCGGAGATCGACATGCCGGGCCACACGAACGCCGCGCTAGCTTCCTACGCGCAGCTCAACTGCAACGGCGTCGCGCCGCCGCTGTATACGGGCACGAACGTCGGCTTCAGCTCGCTGTGCGTCTCGCTGGACCAGACCTACACCTTCATCGACCAGGTGATCGGCGAGCTCGCCGCGCTGACCCCGGGTCCTTACATTCACATCGGCGGCGACGAGGCGAGTTCGACCTCGGCGTCCGACTACGCGGCCTTCATGACGCGTGCGCAGCAGATCGCCGCCGCGCACGGCAAGACGGCGATCGGCTGGCACAACATCGTGAACTCCACGCTGCTGCCGTCCACCGTCGCCCAGTTCTGGGACACCACGACCAGCGACAGCGCGGTCGCCGCCGCCGCGGCTCAGGGCACGAAGATCATCATGTCCCCGGCGAACCACGCCTACCTGGACATGAAGTACACGCACCGGACCAAGCTCGGCCAGACCTGGGCCGGGCTGATCGAGGTGAACACGGCCTACGGCTGGAACCCGGGCGCGTACCTGTCCGGGGTCGGCGAGTCCAGCGTGGCCGGAGTCGAGGCCCCGCTGTGGACCGAGACCATCGTGACCTCGGCGGACCTCGACTACATGGCGTTTCCCCGGCTGCCGGCCATCGCGGAGCTCGGCTGGTCGCCGTGGGCCACGCACAACGTGACGGCTTTCGACCAGCGCCTCGGCGCCCAGGGTCCCCGATGGAAGGACCTGGGGATCAACTACTACAAGTCGACACAGATCGCCTGGCCGACCGGCTCCTGATCCACGGTTCGTGCCCACGCGCGGCATCAATGCTCTGTATTAGCGCCCTGTATCAAGGCTCTGCGTCCACCCGTCGTGACGGGCGGGACCGCGTCGCACCCCGCGTCCGGTCCCGGCCGCCGCGGCGGCGTTTTACCCTGTTTCGTCAGTGAATATGCGCTGAAAGCTTACTGTAAAGATCCCGTAAGTTGTCCGGATTAGGCGGGATTCTCAGCTTCGCGAAAGGTTAGCTCGACTAACTTGCGCGGGTGACCGCACAGACCCCCCGCGCCGCCCTCCCGACCGAAGCCGCGACCGCGCCCGACGCCGCCGTGGCGCCGTCC
>JBOHCW010000588.1:0-5134 GCA_050725375.1 Actinocrinis sp.
GCCGAGTCGCGCCGCCAACGGACCGGCCAGCGTCGTCTTCCCCGACCCCGGCGCGCCGAGCACGTCGTGCAGAGTCTCCTTGATCGTGTCCTTCGCGAACAGTGGGAGGCCGAGTCGCGCCGCCAACAGACCGGCCAGCGTGGTCTTCCCGGGTCCTGGCGCAGACCGCGAAATGACGCGATCGCGGTAAAGGTCAAGGCGGGTCGGAAAGTGACGGTAGAGCGTCGCCACGCCGAGGCCGACGCCCCGGTCGATCATCGGGGCGTCGGCACGGAGCTGTCCGCACGGAGCCGATCCATAGGGGTTCCGGATCGCGGCCGGTGCGGGTGGATCGAGTGGATCGACTGCGTGCTCGCTACGGAGCCGGCATCACGTACAGGGTGAAGACCTGATGGACGATCACCGGTCCAGTAGAGGCGGTCATCAAGGTGGAGACAAAGAACGAATACGTGCTGAACCCGCCCGGAGGAGCGGTGCCCTGCAGCGTCGCGACAAGGGGCGTGCTGGAGGTCAGCGAGAGCCACGACGGGTTGTTGCTCACGTCGAAGGACACCGGCAGGAATGCCGGGTCGCTGACCGTGACCGGGAACTGGAACGACTCGCCGGCGTACACGACGCCGACCGACGGCGAGGTGATGCTCTGCACGTTCAGCGGCGCCCAGGCCATCGAGAGCGAGCCGCCACCGGTGTTGCCGCCGGCGCTGATCGTGGACGAGGCGGGATAGGCCACGATGCTGCCGCCGGAGCCACCGCCGCCGCCCGAGCCGCCGGCCCCGGAGTTCTGCTGCCCGTCGCCGCCGCCCGAGCCGGCGCACTCGCCGTCGCCGCCACCGCCGCCGCCGCCGGCGTCCGAGTCCAACGGAGCGTTGCCGCCGTGCCCGCCGGCGACCACCGCGGGGGCGGAGAGACCGCACTGTCCGTTGATCAGCCCCCGCGAACCCGCGGTCCTGTCGCCGATTGTGACGCCCACCGCGCCGTTGCCGTTCGTGCCGCCATTACCGCCGGTGTATCCGAGCCCGAAACCGCCGCCGCCGCCCCCGCCGCCGCCGCCGGCGATCAGCAGGTACGTGCTCTGCGTCACGTCGTGGACCCAGGTCGCTCCACCCCCGTTGCCGCCGGGCAGGCCAGAGTGGTCGCCCTGGCCGCCCACACCGCCGCCGCCGCGCACACCGACGCCGATCTGCAGCGTGTCGCCCCACGTCACCTCGCCGGGCGCCGCGGTCCACGGGTTGCCGACCGGGATGACCTCGTGGATCGCCGTGCCGGACCCGCCGGTGCCCGGAGAGCCCGCCGGGCCGCTGCCGCCCAGGTTCGACCAGCCGGAGTTCCCGGCGCCGCCGAGCGCGTCCAGCGTGATGGACGTCGTCCCGAGCGGCGGTACGGTCAGCGTCGCCGTGCCCGGCGTGAACGTGAGCGTTTGCGGCGTCATCACGTCGGCTGCCGCGGGCGCGGCCCCCACCCCGACGGTGACTCCCCCGGCCAGCAGCACGATCGCGCTTCCCGACGCCACGCGGCGTGCCGCTCTCGTCCCCAGCTTCTGTGTGAACTGATTCATCGCCCCTCCCCTGTATCCCATGTCCGTGCTGACGAAGAAGGTGCGCGGGTTGGTGGCCGCGCACCTGCTAAGCAGAGCGAGCGATGGGTCACCCTGATACACATGTGTCGCAGGGTTTTTCACCACTTGGGCGAGGTGACGTGCCGATGGTCACAGTGACCTGCGAATAGCCGGCCGACTCGTGCCGCACATCCCGTGTCGCAGTAGTCGATGTCGCAGTAGTCGAAGTCACAGGGATCGGGGTTGCAGGGATCGATGTCGCGCTAATCGCCTTTAGCGTGTGTGGAGCCGTGCGTCTACGACGCGGTAGGTCGCGACTGTCGAGGCCACACGTGCTGGTCGAGGAAGTCGCTGACTGCACATGGAAGGCGCGCCGCGTGCGGACACCGCCTTGCTGGTCTTTACGATGTCCGCACGCGGTGTTGGCGGGTGTATCAGCGATCAGCGAACGACTACCTCATGAGGCCCGGCGCCGATGCCGTCGAGCATGACGGTGCCGTCCGTGACGCGCGCGTTGTGGGCGTGCGACGTCGAGCCGTTGAGGACAGTCTGGCCATCGAGCGTCACCCGGATCGCGCTCGTAGTCGCGACTGCGGGGACTGCGATGGTGCCGCTGGTGCCGCGCGGGGCGGTGACGTGCAGCGCGAAGGTCTGAGGGCCCTGATCGGTGCTGGTGGTCGTGGTGGCGGTGGTCTGCCACTGGACCTCCAGCGGGCCGTGCGGGGTCGGGACCTGGCCCCTCGCCCACGTGACACCGCCGGCGGGATGAGGCCGAACACTCCAGGTCGCAAAGCCGGGGCCGGTCGGGGTCGCGCCCAGCAGGCCGTTCGTGAGGGCGGGCAGGACGCCGGTCGACCAGCCGTGGGCCATGCTCGTGTACGCGCCCTCATACGGGGTGCCGCCAGAGCCGATACCCTCCCAGGCCGTGATACCGGGATCGTGGGTGTACATCCAGCCATACATCCGCTTGATCTGGTCGATCGCGGAGTCGGCCTGGCCCGCCGTCTGGAAGCGCGCGACGAGCTCGGGGTACGAGGTGAACGCGTAGACGCGCTGTGACGCGCCGCCGAACATGGTGTCGTTGTCCATGAAGGCGTTGCCGTAGGGCGTGTGCGTGGCCTGTTGCAGGTATGCGAGCGCTGATGCCGCGCGCGCCGGATCGGCGACGCCGGCGGTGATCGCGATGGCATTGCCGTCCTGGCCGTGGCGGACCGGCGCGGTCGCCTGGTCGAGATAGGCGCCGGCCGACGCGTCCCAGAGGTGTGCGTTGATCGCTTGGGCGACCGTCTGCGCGCGCTGCGACCAGCGGGTCGCGTCGGCGGAGCGGCCGAGGGCGGTGGCGATGGACGCGGCGTCGTTGAGCGCCTGTACGTAGTTGGCGTTGTAGTACGTGATCACGCCGCTGCGGGGCAGGAACGCGTAGTCGCCGTAGCCGCCGGTGTTGTTCAGGCCCTTGTTCAGCAGGCCGTTGCCGTCGGTGACGCTCGGGTACCAGTTGTCGAGCACTGCGATCAGGTTCGGATAGTACGTGCTCGCATACGCGAGGTCGCCGGTGTAGACCACGTAGTCCCAGCTGGAGGTGACCCACCAGAGCGGGTAGTCGAACAGCGGCAGGGTGTAGCCGTTGATCGAGGCCGGCGGGATCCAGCCGTCGGAGCGCTGATGGTCGGCGAGGTCGGCGAGCACGTTCTTCGCCGCGATCGCCGCGTCGGGGTGGGTGAGGAACAGCGTGCGGCCGGACACCGCGATGTCGCCGACGTACGGGTCGCGGTCGCGTTTCGCGCCGTCCTGGAGCACCAGCTTGCCCTCCAGCGTGGGCGAGTCGGCGCCGCGCGGTTCGCAGTCGGTGGACAGGAACGTGTCGGTGATCAGCTCGTTCGTGTACGCGGCGGCGTACCAGTAGTTGTTCAGGTCCGGGTCGGAGCACAGGAACCAGCCGCCGTACGAGTCGGGCGTGCCGAGGTAGCCGGTGAAGTCGAGCGAGACGCCGTCGATGGACACCGTGCCGTAGGGCAGGGCGGCCGGCGCGTCGCCGGGTAGCGCATCGAGGGTGATCTTCAGATAGCGGAAGCCGCGCAACCCGTCGGCGTAGACCTGATTACCCGACTGGTAGCCCTTGGTGTCGGTCCAAGCGGCGCCCTGCGCGGGGACGGCGAACTGGTCGGTGCCCGAGCCGCCGGAGAAGTCGGAGCGCGAGAAGTCGGAACGATCGCCCAGGTACTCGGTGGTCTCGGAGAACGCCAGGCGCACGCCGGGGTGATTATCCGACGCCGAGGTGAAGTCGACCTTCGGGTAGCCGACCACTACCTTGCCGAAGTCGATCGTGACGCTCGGCGCGACGATCACCTCGACGAGGCCGGGCCACAGCTCGTTGACCCGGGTGAACTGGCCCTGCGGCGTGGCCTGGTCGAGCGTGACGGTCAGCCGCACCTGCGTCGTGGTGACCGGGCCGGCGAACGGGACGGGCACCTGGACGGCGCTGTTGCCGGTCACCGATCCGGCCGGCTGCCAGGCCGCGCCGTCCCACGTGTCGACGGTGAAGTCGACCGGGACGCCGTCGGAGTTCGACCGCAGGGTGACGCCGGGCAGGGTCACCGGCGTCGGCGAGGTGATCGTCAGGACGGCCGGATAGGTGTTCGGGTTGGCGTCGTTCCAGAAGGTGGTGGGGTTCCCGTCAATGGCATTGGATGGGAAGTATGTTGTATACGTGCCGTTATCGCCGTTGTTCGGGCCGTGATACGAGGAGGCGGTCGCGGTCGTGCCCGCGGGCCAGCTCGGCGGGGTCGGCGGCTGTGGCCGGGTCAGCACGGTGACCGGTCCACCCCGCTTCAGCAAGGCCGCGGGGTTGCGCACGTCGCCCGTGCTGGCCGTCACGCGAACCGGTGAAACGTTATGGGATCTGGGGCCGACGACGTACGGTTCCCAGTCGCTGTTCGGTGGCGACACCGCGCCCGCGGCGCTGGACACACCGGCCGAGGTCGCGGCGATGGCGCGCCCAGCATTCAGAATGGGAAATCCGGCTACCGCTACCGCGGCCAGTCCGCCCTTGATCAGGGTCCGCCGATGGGGTCCCTGCACATCCGGCTCTGACATCGTTGTCTCCTTTGAAACGATTCATAGCGCTGCCCTTGTCGATGCTACAAGCAGAAGGGCGCGGCGACCAGACCCCGCGTGCCCGATCCCACTTGCCTGACCGGACAAGTAACCGGTTGATGCAGCTCGGTCAAAGCACTGAGTCAGGTCGCCAAGAGCCGTGAATACGTTCCATGATGCACGGAGCGCGAACGGGGCCGGCCCGATGACTGCCTCGGGTCGGCCCCGCCGGTGTGCTGATTACGACGTGCGCTCGCATGCGCGTATCAGTGCACGGTGAGCGTTACGGGCTGGTGCAGCTGACGGCGGACGGCGTGGCCGAGCCGTCTCCGGTGCCGGTATAGCCGAACGACGTGGAACCTCCGCCGGCGATCGAGCCGTTGTAGGGCGCGTTCTTGACCGTGATCGCGCCGCTGGTGCCGGAGTTCACGCCGTTCCACAGGCTGCTGACGTTCTGTCCGCCCGGCAGCGTCATGTGCACCGTCC
>JBOHCW010000589.1:0-3503 GCA_050725375.1 Actinocrinis sp.
CCCGCCCCAGGTCGGTGACCTCGACGCCCTTCGCCGTGCGGCGAAAGACGCCCAGGTTCTCCAGGAAGCCGACGATGCGGTCGATCGCCTCCGGCGCGGCGCCGGTGTACGCGGCCAGGTCCTGCACGGTGCACGGGCCGTCGACCAGGATCGTGGCCAGGTCCAGTTCCGCGGCGGCCTGCAGCGCCTGGGAGACCTGGAAGCCGGCGATCATCTGCATCATCCGCAGGAACGGCGGCAGCTGCGCGGCGGCGCGCGGACCGCCGTGGGCGTCGTCGGTATGGTGCATGGCTGGCTTCCCCTGCCGGTCGACAGATATCTGACACTGATATTCGATGTCTGGGTTTGTAATGTCTGGGTCTGTAATGCCAGGGCTCGTATCGACACCCGAAATCCGCAGCCCGTCCGCACGGCTCAGACCCCCGTCTGCCGGCCGCGTCGCACGAGGGCACGCCTTCCCTGGACCGACGCTATAACTTCACCGGTCCTCTACGGTGCGAAAACCCGTTTCGCGGCCCGATCGGACACCGCCGAGCGGGCAACTCGCGCACCCGCCACCCGTTCCGCGAACCGCTCGCTTTCGGCGTCCGAGAACCTTTCGAACGCCCGCACCGCGGGCCTGTCGCTACGATCTGTCCTGGCGATCCGATTCCTGGGGGTGCTCGCCATGGATTTCGCAGCGTCGGACGCACTGGTCGGACGTGACAAGGAACTGGCCGCGCTGGCCCCCCTGACCGAGGGGCTGGCTGCTGGACGCGGCGGCCTGGTCTGGATCGAGGGCGAGCCGGGCATCGGCAAGTCCGCACTCGTCGACGCCCTGGCCGCCGGCGCGGCCGAGCACGGCTGCCTGGTGCTGCGCGCCGCGGCCGACGAACTGATGGAGGCCTTCCCGCTGCGGCTGATGGCCGAGTGCCTGGGCGTGTCCGCGCGCCCGGCCGACCCCGACCGCGCCGAGATCGCCGGGCTGCTGCGCGGCGAGGCGACCGTGTCCGGCGCCGCCGATCCGGTGCTCGCGGCCGGCGAGCGGATGCTCGAACTGGTCGACCGGATGTGCGCGTCCAGCCCGGTGCTCCTGGTGGCCGAGGACCTGCACTGGGCCGACGAGCCGAGCCTGCTGATCTGGAGCCGGCTGGCCCGCGCGGTCGACCAGATCCCGCTGCTGCTGGTGGCCACCACCCGTCCGGTGCCGCGCCGCGAGACCGTCGACCGAATGCTCGAACTGGTCGAGAAGCAGGCCGGCACCGTGCTGGCGCTCGGCCCGCTCAACGAGCGCGACGCCGCGGCCCTCGCCGCCGCGATCGCGCACGGCGCGCCGGGCCCGCGCCTGGCCGAACAGCTGCACCGGGCCGGCGGCAACCCGCTCTACCTGCGCGAACTGGTCGACGCCCTGGTGCGCGACGGGCTGGTCACCGCCGACCACGGCGCCGCCGAGCTCGACGCCGGCTCCGGCGCCACGCCCGCGTCGCTCACCGTCGCGATCGGCCGCCGGCTCGGCTTCCTGACCAAGGAGACCCGCCGCGCGCTGCGCATCGCGGCGCTGCTCGGAAACGACGCCGATGCGGCCGAATGGGCGCTGGTGACCGATTATCCGCTCGGCCAACTCGCCGAACTGATCGCCGACGCGGTGGCCGGCGGCGTGCTGCGCGAGAGCGGCGGACGGCTGCGGTTCCGGCACGAGCTGATCCGCGAGGTGCTGATCGAGCAGACGCCGCTGACCGTGCGCTGGGCGCTGCACGGCGCGGCCGCGCGCAAACTGGCGCAGGCCGGCCGCGGCGTGGACGCGGTCGCGCGCCACCTGCTCGCGGTGCCCGGCGCGGCCGAGGACTGGGCGCTGACCTGGCTGGCCCGGCTCGGCGAGGCGGCGACGTACGCCGCGCCGCAGGTGTCCGCCGAGCTGCTGGAACGCGCCGTGCGCTCCACCGGACCGGCCGACCCGCGCTGGGAACCGCTGGCCACCCGCCTGGCGCAGGTCCTCTACTGGCTCGGCCGCGACGAACCCGCCTTCGCGGTCTCCGGCGAGGTGGCCCGCGCCGCGCAGGATCCGGTGCTCGCCTGCCGGATGCGCATCCAGATGATCCGGGTGGCCGGGCGGCTGGGCCGCTTCGAGGACGCGCTGGCCGCCGCGGTGCGTCCCGAGGACGCCGGGCTGCCGCCGATGTGGCACGCGCGCCTGTCCGCGTGGTCCGCGCTGATCCTGCACTACTGCGGCCGCGGCGCGCAGAGCCTGGCCGCCGCGCGCGGCGCGCTGGAGCAGGCGACGGACTCCGGCGACCCGCTGTCCATCGCCACCACCCGGCACGCGCTGGCCGTCTGCGACGACGCGCAGGCCCGGCCGCGGCACATCCAGGCCGCACTGGCCGCGCTGACCAGCGGCGATCTGGAGTCGATGGATCTACGCATGCTGCTGCTGGCCAACTACGTCGTACAGCTGACCGACCTGGGCCAGCCGCGCGAGGGCGAGCGGGTGCTGGCCGAGGCGGTGCGGGTGGCCGACCGCAGCGGCACCTTCCGGGGCGCCACGATCCTGGCCGGCGCGGCCGGATTCGCGTACCGGCACGGGCGCTGGGACGACGCGCTGGTGCACATCGCCGGCATCGAGACCGAGTACTTCGGCAACGACGAGCTCGCATATGCGTACGCGAACGCCGCCCTGATCGCGCTGCACCGCGGCGATCGGGAGACGGCGGACAAGTACTTGACATATGCCTGCGGGCCGGGTCAGAGCCCTTCGGCGTACGACCCGCCAGCTCCCTCGTACCCGCTCACCGAGGCGCTGGCGGTGCGGGCGGAGGCGGACGGCGACCTGAAACGCGCGCTGGGCCTGATGGCCGGCTGGCTCGGCGCCCCGCTCGGGCTCAGCCGGCACGAACGGCACGACGACCTGCCGTACCTGGTGCACCTCGCCCTGGCCGCCGACGATCTGGACACCGCGCGGGCCGCGACCCGCCTCGCCGAGGCCGACGCGGTCGCGGACCCCTCGCCGAGCCGGGTCAACGCGGCGCGCGGCTGTCGGGCGATGCTGGAGGACGACGCCGACGAGATGCTGGCAGTCTCCCGCAGCCAGCGGCATTACGAGTGGACGCTGTACGCGGCGTACGGGTTCGAATGGTCGGCGGTCAGCCTGGCCGCGTCCGGCGACACGGTGCGCGCCCGCGCCGCGTTGACCGACGCGGTCCGCCTGTACACCGACCTCGGCGCGGTCTGGGATATCAAGCGCGTTGACTCGCGGCTGCGCGCGCACGGTGTACGGCGCGGGCCACGCGCCGTACACCGCAGGGCGACCAGCGGCTGGGAGGCGCTGACTCCCAGTGAGCTGCGCATCGCGCAGCTGGTGGCGCGCGGCCGCTCGAACCCTGACATCGCGGCCGAGTTGTACCTCTCGCGCCGCACGGTCCAGACGCACGTGTCGAACATCCTGGCCAAGCTCCAGCTCAGCTCGCGGATCGACGTGATCCGGGCGGCGCAGCGGCGCGAGGGCGCCGAAGCGGGCCGCTGATGATCAA
>JBOHCW010000590.1:0-8727 GCA_050725375.1 Actinocrinis sp.
TTGAGGATCTTCACTACCTGCGAACCGATGAGGCCGGTCCCGCCGATGACGGCGATCTTCATGGCTTCGTCCTTCCGAGTTCCGGCGGATGAGGTTCCGCTCACGAGCTGAGACAGGACAGCCCCCCCGGCCTGTGACAGGTAGGCCGAAGGAATCTGGGACAGCGAGAGCCGCGCGGTCGAGGTTGCCGGTGGCCGGCACGAGTTCCTCGGCGGCACTCACGGACTCTTCAGGACCCGGAGATCGAAAAGCCCTGCCGGATTTTGGCCGGCAGGGCTTTGAACTGCGTAAACACAGTGGACCTAGGAGGACTTGAACCTCCGACCTCTTCCTTATCAGGGAAGCGCTCTAACCGTCTGAGCTATAGGTCCATCGCGCCGGTCCGCCGGTGGCGGCTGAGGCGCTAGAGCAGATTACCGCATGGAGCGGGCCGCCCCAAAACCGAAATCGGATGCGCGGGGCGGCCGGTCACCGTCGTCTTACTGGTCCTCGGCGAGGGTGACCTCGAAGCCGCCGACGAAGCCGGCCGCGAGGTTGTAGAGGTAGGCGCCGAGAGTGGCCAGCGCGGTCGCCAGCACCACGTCGACCAGGGCGATAATCATCATGTAGCCCTCGACGTGGCCGAAGGACAGGAAGGTGGCCAGGTTGAACGAGCTGGACGTGCCGTTGGTGTTGCCGCTGCTGGTCAGGTCGCCGACCGTCTTGTTCAGCGAGTCGAACACGCCGATCGCGTTGAGCACGTTCCAGACCACCGCGGTGCCGACGATGGTGACGATGCCCATCGCGATCGACAGCACGAACGAGACCTTCATCACCGACCACGGGTCGACGCGCGCCACGCGCAGGCGGGCCTTGCGCACGCGTGCGGCGCCGGGATTGCCGGACACGGCGGGCTTGGGCTTGCGGCCCGGGCGCGCCTGGCGGCTGTCCTGCGTGGCGTTGCCGATGGCCGCGCCGACTCGGGCGAACGAACGGCTCGCGCCGCTCAGGGCGCGGCCGACGCTGTCGGCCGGGCTGCCGCCGCCGCTGCCGCTGTTATTGCCGCCGCCGACACCGGTGCCGCCGAGGCCGAAGCTGCGGCGTGAGTCCGCTGCGTCGGGCACCGGGGGGAGCGGTCCGGCTCCGGGCGCAGTGGCCATCGGGGCGCCCGGCGCGGCGGAGTGGGCCGTCGACACCGGGGCCGCCGGGCGAACGGCGGTCGGGGCGTCGCCGTAGCTGCGGCTGCCGCTCGGCCGCCCGTCCAACGGATTCGAGCTCTCACTCACGGTCGTCTCCAGGCCCCCTGTGTCGAACTTGCTCTTCGTCGGAACTGTGCCTCGGTCCGCCCGGCGGCGAACCCGTTCTCACGGGTGCCCGGCGACGCCGCAACGACGCGCCGCCCGGCTCGTTCCTCGTTAATTACGCCTCGTCGGGGGTCGCCGGTTCCACTCCGGATACCGTACCCCCCTCGTCGGCAGCCTGCTGGGCGCTGTCCACGCCTTCAGGCGTCTGCACTGCCTCAGTCAGATCGGTTGCGCCGTCGGGTCCGTCGACTTCGGCGTCCGACTGGGCGTCAGCATCGACTTCGGCGTTCTCGGATTCGGCGTTGCGGGCGATGCCGATGACGGCGTCCTTCTTGCCGACGTGGATCAGCTGTACGCCCATGGTGTCGCGGCCGGTCTCACGCAGACCCGAGACATTCGTACGGATCACGCCGCCTCCGGCAGTGATCGCCAGCACCTCGTCGTGCTCCTCGACGATCAGCGCGCCGACCAGCCCGCCGCGGTCGTCGACCGTCTTGGCCGCGATCACGCCGAGGCCGCCGCGGCCGCGCACCGGGTACCGCTCGACGGCGGTCCGCTTGCCGAAGCCGCGGTCGGTGGCGGTGAACACGAAGGTGTTCTCCTTCACCACGCTCATCGACAGCAGCTCGTCGTCCTCGCGGAACCGCATGCCGATCACGCCCGAAGTCGCCCGGCCCATCGGGCGCAGCGATTCGTCGGTGGCGGTGAACCTGATCGCCTGCGCCTGCCTGCTCACCATCAGCAGGTCGTCGTCGGGGGAGACCAGCTCGGCGGCGATCAGCTCGTCGTCCTCGCGCAGGTTGATCGCGATGACGCCGCCGGAGCGCGGCGAGTCGTAGTCCGTGAGCGCGGTCTTCTTCACCAGGCCCTTCTTGGTGGCCAGCACCAGGTACGGGGCGACCCCGTAGTCGCGCAGGTCGAGCACCTGGGCGATGGTCTCGTCCGGCTGGAAGGCCAGGACGTTGGCCACGTGCTGGCCGCGCGCGTCGCGGCCGGAGTCCGGCAGCTCGTACGCCTTGGCCCGGTAGACCCGGCCCTTGTTGGTGAAGAACAGGATCCAGTGGTGCGTGGTGGTGGTGAAGAAGTGGTCGACGATGTCGTCCTGCTTGAGCTGGGCGCCGCGCACGCCCTTGCCGCCGCGCTTCTGCGAGCGGTACTGATCGGTACGGGTGCGCTTGGCGTAGCCGCCGCGGGTGATGGTGACGACGATGTCCTCTTCGGGGATGAGGTCCTCGATGGACATGTCGCCTTCGTAGGGCACCAGCTCGGAGCGCCGCTCGTCGCCGTACTTGTCGACGATCACCTGCAGTTCCTCGGAGACGATCTGGCGCTGCCGCTCGGGGGAGGCCAGGATCGACCGGTACTCGGCGATCTTGACCTGCAGCTCCTCGTGCTCGTCCACCAGGCGCTGGCGCTCCAGGGCGGCCAGCCGGCGCAGCTGCATCTCCAGGATCGCGTTGGCCTGGATCTCGTCGATGGACAGCAGGTTCATCAGTCCCGTGCGCGCCGCGTCCACCGTCTGGCTGGCCCGGATCAGCGCGATGACCGCGTCGATCGCGTCGAGCGCGCGCAGCAGCGCCTCCAGGATGTGGTCGCGCTCCTGCGCCTTGCGCAGCCGGTAACGGGTGCGCCGGACGATGACCTCGACCTGGTGGTCGACCCAGTGCCGGATGAACGAGTCGAGCGAGAGGGTGCGCGGCACGCCGTCAACCATCGCCAGCATGTTGGCGCCGAAGGTGTCCTGCAGCTGCGTGTGCTTGTACAGGTTGTTGAGCACGACCTTGGCGACCGCGTCGCGGCGCAGCACGATGACCAGCCGCTGGCCGGTGCGGGACGAGGACTCGTCGCGCACGTCCGCGATGCCCTGGATCTTGCCGTCCTTGACCAGCTCGGCGATCTTCGAGGCCAGGTTGTCCGGGTTCACCTGGTAGGGCAGCTGGGTGACCACCAGGCAGGCGCGGCCGTTGATCTCCTCGACCTCGACCACCGCGCGCATGATGATCGAGCCGCGGCCGGTACGGTACGCGTCCTCGATGCCGCGCCGGCCGACGATCTTCGCGCCGGTCGGGAAGTCCGGGCCCTTGATCCGCTCGATCAGTGCTTCGAGCAGTTCCGCCGCGGTGGCCTCCGGGTGCGCCAGATACCACTGGACGCCCTCGTTGACCTCGCGCAGGTTGTGCATGGGGATGTTGGTCGCCATGCCGACCGCGATGCCGGACGAGCCGTTGACCAGCAAGTTCGGGAAGCGGCTCGGCAGCACGACCGGCTCGGCGGAGCGGCCGTCGTAGTTCGGGTTGAAGTCGACGGTGTCCTCGTCGATGTCCCGCAACATCTCCATGGCCAGCGGGGCGAGCTTGCACTCGGTGTACCGCATCGCGGCCGCCGGGTCGTTGCCGGGCGAGCCGAAGTTGCCGTTGCCGTCCACCAAGGGCATCCGCATCGACCAAGGCTGGGCGAGGCGGACCAAGGTGTCGTAGATCGCGGAGTCACCGTGCGGGTGGTACACACCCATGACCTCGCCGACCACACGCGCGCACTTGAAGTACCCGCGGTCCGGGCGATATCCGCCGTCGTACATCGCATAGAGCACGCGACGGTGCACGGGCTTGAGCCCGTCGCGCACCTCAGGCAGGGCACGCCCGACGATGACCGCCATCGAGTAGTCGAGATAGGACCGCTGCATCTCGGTCAGCAGGTCGACCATCTCGATGCGGTCGGTGGTCGGCTGCTCGGGCAGGGTGGAGACCGGGGTCGGGTCCGTCACGTCGTCGGTGGGGGGGTTCTCGTCGGACACGGGGTGTGGTTCCTTCTCAGCTCAGGTCGCTCGGGTGCGCGGCGGTCGATCGGCGCCGGTCCCGGGGGCCGGCGCGGCGGTCGATTAGATGTCGAGGAAGCGCACGTCCTTGGCGTTGCGCTGGATGAACGAGCGGCGCGCCTCCACGTCCTCGCCCATCAGGATGGAGAACAGCTCGTCTGCCTGGGCCGCGTCGTCCAGAGTCACCTGGCGCAGGATGCGCGAGTCGCGGTCCATCGTGGTGATCCGCAGCTCCTCCGCGTTCATCTCGCCGAGGCCCTTGAAGCGCTGGACGGTGTCGTCCTTCATCCGCCGCCCGGCCGCGGTGCCGGCCGCCAGCAGGGCGTCGCGCTCGCGGTCGGAGTAGGCGTAGGAGAAGTCGCTGTTGGTCCACTTGACCTTGAACAGCGGCGGGGCGGCCAGGTACACGTGCCCGGCCTCGATCAGCGGCCGCATGAACCGGAACAGCAGGGTCAGCAGCAGAGTGGTGATGTGCTGGCCGTCGACGTCGGCGTCCGCCATCAGGATGATCTTGTAGTACCGCAGCCTGGCGACGTCGAAGTCGTCGTGCACCCCGGTGCCCAGCGCCGAGATCAGCGCCTGGACCTCGTTGTTCTGCAGCACCCGGTCGATCCGGGCCTTCTCCACGTTCAGGATCTTGCCGCGGATCGGCAGGATGGCCTGGACCCGCGGGTCGCGGCCGGACTTGGCCGAGCCGCCGGCGCTGTCGCCCTCGACCACGAAGATCTCGCACTCGACCGGGTTGGTCGACTGGCAGTCGGCCAACTTGCCGGGCAGCGCCATGGACTCCAGCAGGCCCTTGCGCCGGGTCAGCTCGCGGGCCTTGCGGGCGGCCATCCGGGCGGTGGCCGCCTGGATCGACTTGCGCACGATGTCCCGGGCCTCGTTGGGGTTGCGGTCGAACCAGTCGGCGATCTGCTCGTAGGTGATCTTCTGCACGAAGGTGCGCGCCTCGGTGTTGCCGAGCTTCGCCTTCGTCTGGCCCTCGAACTGCGGCTCGCCGAGCTTGACCGAGATGATCGCGGTCAAGCCCTCGCGGATGTCCTCGCCGGCAAGGTTCTCGTCCTTGTCCTTGAGCAGCTTCTGATCCTTGGCGTAACGGTTGACGATGTTCGTCAGCGCGGACCGGAAGCCCTCCTCGTGGGTGCCGCCGTCCGGGGTGTTGATCGTGTTGGCGAACGTGTACACCCCTTCGGAGTACTGGGTGTTCCACTGCATCGCGATCTCGGCGGAGATCTTGCGATCGGTGTCCTCGGCGGCGAACTCGATGACGCCGGCGTGGACCAGTTCGCCCTTGGACGCGTTGATGTGCCGGACGAAGTCGGCGATGCCGCCGTCATAGCGGTACCGCACCGCGCGCAGGTTGCCCTCTTCGTCCTTGAACTCGGGCCGCTCGTCGGTCAGCGAGATGGTCAGGCCGCGGTTCAGGAACGCCATTTCCTGGAAGCGCCGCGACAGTGTCTCGAAGACGTAGGTCGTGGTCTCGAAGACCTCGTCGTCCGCCCAGAAGGTGACCGTGGTGCCGGTCTCCGCGGCGATGTCCGCGTTGAGCGGTGTCTGGTTCAGGTCGGCGACGGGGACGCCGCGCAGGTACTCCTGCGCCCACAGCGCGCCCTCGCGCTTGACCGCCACGGTCAGCCGGCTGGACAGCGCGTTGACCACGGAGACGCCGACGCCGTGCAGGCCGCCGGAGACCTGGTATCCGCTGCCGCCGAACTTGCCGCCGGCGTGCAGCACGGTCAGCACGACCTCGACGGCCGGCTTGCCCTGCCCGGCGACGATGTCGACCGGGATGCCGCGGCCGTTGTCGACGACGCTGACGCCGCCGTCGGCCAGCAGGGTGATCTCGATGTGGTCGCAGTATCCGGCGAGGGCCTCGTCGACGGCGTTGTCCACGACCTCGTAGACCAGGTGGTGCAGGCCGCGCTCGCCGGTGGAGCCGATGTACATGCCGGGCCGCTTGCGTACCGCTTCAAGGCCTTCGAGCACGCTGATCGCGCTGGCGTCGTAGTCGCCGTTGTTGCTTCTGACCACCGGCGGGGCGGCGGCGGGAGCGGCGGTCGTCGGATCCACGGGGACGGAGGATGCGGGGTGCTCAGAATCGACCACGGACGCGAAACCCTTTCTCTACGTCAGCGGCTCCGACCGGGCGGGGAAGTCGCCGGGGCCGCAAGGCGAGGAACTGGAGCGCGCCTTCGCGGCACCAGCGGCAGGTGGGGCGAGGTGCGCGGGAGGCGGCATCGTAGCCCGCCGGCCGACGAGAATCCTCGACTGCCTGGAACGGGTTCTATTCTACCCTTTCGCGGGGACAAGATGGGGCACACGCGCCCTGACGGCGCTTCTGAGCTGATCCACCCCTAGTCGAGTGTCCCCCCACGCGCAGAGGGTCCGATCCGTGCTCGGTCCGGCTTCGGCGTCGTTCGCGACGCCGAGTCACATGCTCACATTGTCGCAGAATCCTCCGGCCGCTCGGGCCGCTCCAGGTGGCCCGCCCACGTATCGCAGCATGAGGATTCGGTGTCGCACCGTGCGTACGCGACAGCAGTTCACAGGCTGTGGACTGCGGAAACGACGGACGATCAGGCTGTTGTCGACCGCGGTCAGGGCTGGCGGCGCGGCCGTACGCCGCCGTTCACCGACAGCCTGCCGCGACGGCGCACGAGGGAGTCGGGGCCGAGTATCTCGATCCGCTCGACCGCCGCGCGCGAAGGCCCGCCCGGCACCGACCGGCGCGGCAGCGCGGCGTTGATCTTGGTCATCATCTTCGGGATCGCGTACCGCAGTTCGATCGCCCAGATCTGGGAGTCGGTGTGCAGCGTGAGGACGCCCTCGTCGTAGGCGGCCGGCTTGCAGTGCGCCGCGATGTCGCCGCCCACGATGTCCGCCCAGCCGTGGAACACGCCGCCGACCGCCGCCGGAGCCTCCCATCCGGCCTCGGCGAGCAGCCGGGACAGGGTGGATTCCAGCGGCTGCGGATCGCGCTCGTCCGGGCGGGCGCTGGAACGCTGCTGCTGCGCCCCGCCGCGTCGGGCCGCCCGGCCGGCCTCGACCTGCCGGGCGTGGGCGCGGGCCGCGGCGAGCGCCGCCTTGGCCAGGTCGATACCGCGCAGCCCGTTGCCCTCGACGCCGTCGAGGCCGCGCTCCGCGGGGCTGCCGGACCGACCGGTGCCGGGCTGCTCACTCATGCGGCGCCTCGCCGCCGTCGAGGGTGACAGAGCCCTTCGCCACCGTGTAGCGCACGCCGCCGAGCTCGGCCGGCACGTCGGCCGCGACGGCGGCCGTGATCAGTACCTGTTCGGCGCTCGACGCGACGGCGACCAGGTGCGCGCGGCGTGAGGCGTCGAGTTCGGCGAAGACGTCGTCGAGCAGCAGCACCGGCTCGATCCCGTCCGCGCGCAGCAGTTCGTACGAGGCGAGCTTCACCGCGAGCGCGAACGACCACGACTCGCCATGGCTGGCGTAGGCCTTCGCCGGGAGCGGGCCGCCGCCGTAGTCGATGGCGAGCACCAGGTCGTCGCGGTGCGGGCCGATCAGCGTCACGCCGCGCTCCACTTCGTCGGGGCGCGATCGGGTGAGCGCCGCGGCCAGCGCCGCCTCCAGTTCGGCGGCGTCGCGCTGCCGTCCGTCGTCGACGCGTTCGGTGTCGCCGGCTCCTGATGCGTCCGGGTCCAATGGGAACGAGGGACGGTACTGGACGCCGGCACCGGAGTGCCCTGCGATGGTGCCGTAGGCCTTGTCCACCAACGGACTGAGCGAGCGCAGCACCCCGAGGCGGGCGGCGAGCAGTTGTGCGCCGGCCTTGGCCAGATGGGCGTCCCAGACGTCGAGCGTGCTCAGGTCAGGGGCCTGACCGCCACGCGCCGCGGCCCGGCGCACCATCGAGGCCGAGCGCAGCAGGGCGTTGCGCTGCTTGAGCGCGCGGTCGTAATCGGCGCGCACGCCGGCGAACCGCGGCGCCCGGGCGACCAGGAGTTCGTCGAGGAAGCGGCGACGCTCGCCCGGGTCGCCCTTCACCAGCGCCAGGTCCTCCGGTGCGAACAGCACGGTGCGCAGGTATCCGAGCACGTCGCGCGGCCGGTTGACCGGGGAGCGGTTCAGGCGCGCCCGGTTCGCGCGACCCGGGTTGATCTCCAGCTCGACCAGCGCGTTGCGGTCCTCGTGCCAGACGGCCCCGCGCACCACCGCGCGCTCGGCGCCCGCGCGCACCAGCGGCGCGTCCTGCGCGACCCGGTGGCTGCCCTGGTTGGCCAGATAGCCGATCGCCTCGATGATGTTCGTCTTGCCCTGGCCGTTCGGGCCGACCAGCACGCCGACCCCGGCCTGGAGCGGCAGCTCGAGGCCGGGGTACGAACGGAAGTCCGCCAGAGACAGATGGCTGAGACGCACTGCTGGCCGCGACCGCCTTCTCGATGAGCACTGCCTTGATGGGCACTGACTGGGTGAGCACTGACTGGGTGAACGCCGTCCGGGTGGACACCGTTCGGAACGAGCGCCGGCCGGACGATTCACGTGGAACAAGCACCGCCCCGTGGACCGGACGGCCGACGTGTATCAGGCCCCATATTCGCCGGTCGGGCCGGCCGGGAGCGTCAGGCGCCGGGGGTGCGGTGCTCGGCGGCGGCCTTGCCG
>JBOHCW010000591.1:0-13915 GCA_050725375.1 Actinocrinis sp.
GTTGGTCCCGAATCCGATGCTCGCGGTCTCCGCGTCGACGGCCGCGTTGTTCCGCGCGGTGGCTGATCTGGCGGGGCGCCCGACGATCCTGTTCGACGAGATCGACACCGTGTTCGGCCCCAAGGCCAAGGAGAACGAAGAGCTTCGGGGCCTGCTCAACGCCGGTCACCGCCGCTCGGGTGTCTCCTACCGGTGCGTGGGGGACGGGGCGAATCAGAAGGTTGTCGCGTTCCCGTCCTACGCGGCGCTCGCCATGGGTGGGCTGGGTTCGCTGCCGGACACGATCCTGACCCGCTCGGTCATCATCCGGATGCGCCGACGCGGCCCCGGAGAATCGGTCGAGCCGTTCCGCCAGCGCCTCCACGAGCCCGAAGGCCACGCCCTCAGGAAGCGGCTGGCGGAGTGGGCGGAATTGGTCGCACCGCAGATCACCGGTGTCTATCCCGTGATGCCCGAGGGCGTGAACGACCGTCCGGCCGACGTGTGGGAGCCGCTGCTCACGGTCGCCGACGCGGCCGGTCAAGCCTGGCCCGAGCGTGCCCGCGCCGCGTGCGTGGAACTGCTGGCCACGGCGACCCCGGACAGCGTGTCCCTCGGTGTCAGGTTGCTGATCGACATCCGGGAGGTGTTCACCGCGTGGGCGCGCGAGCGGATGTTCACCACCGAAGTCCTCTCCGGCCTGCATGAGCTGGACAACGCGCCCTGGGCGGAGCTGAAGGGCAAGCCGCTCAACGAGTACGGCCTAGGCCGGTTCCTGCGCGAGTACGAGATCAAGTCCAAGAACGTGCGCCTCGGCGCCGAGCAGCACAAGGGCTACGAGCGCTCCGACTTCACCGACGCCTGGGCACGCTACTGCCCACCCCCGGCTTCCCCAGAACCCGTCCCATCCGTCCCGAACGTCCCGCCGCAGGTCAACGGCACGCAACACGGGACGGATCGCGGACCTGGGACGGATCAGAACGTCCCAGCAAACAGCAGCGCCACACGCGGCGGGACGGCTCAATCCGTCCCAACCCAGCTATCCGTCCCAACCGACAGCCCGCTGACCAGCGGCGGGACGACCGGGACGGATGGGACGGGTTTCCCGCAAGACGGTCGGCACCGGCCGTGCTCCGTCTGCGGCGAACCCATGGACCGGATCTTCTTCGAGGCCGGACACCACGGCTGGTGTCAGCCCGCCGCCTGGCCCGCCCTGCCCTACGACCGGCCCCCGCCGGAGCCGTAGATGCCCGGGGAGGCGGGCGGAACCTGGGGAGTTCTCCCTGACCGCCTCCCTGGCTCGCCTCCCTCGACCTGGCCAGCACGGACAGCGGTTTAGGGAGGTAGGGACGCCAGGGAGGCAACTCGCCCGAACCCCCGCCAGACGCGGTTTCCGAGCCAACGCCGCGCCTCCCTCCCCGCCCCGCCCGGGCCACCGAAAGCCGGGGGAGCGGGGCGGGGGAGGCGCGGGGACCAGGGGGAGTCCTCCCCCTCAACCTCCCCCCGCCGCCTCCCCCCGATCACCAGCAAGAACACGCGAGGGGGAGGCAGGGAAGGCACCGCGCCAGACCCCGCCACAGGCCCAAAAACAGCCCACCAGCCTCCCCCTCGCCGCCTCCCCTGCCCGCCCCGCAACACCGCCGAAGCCGAGTGAAGTTAGCCCGCCACCACCCCCCGCACCACCCGATTTCACCGGTCCACGCGGGGGCGGGTTAACCCGCCCAACCGGCCTAACTACCTAACTCGCCGCAGGTCAGGCCACAGATCAGGCGAGTTACGCCCGCAGTAGAAATCTAACTCGGTTTCGGCGACCTAACTCGCCCTCTTGACACCGAACAGGAGCCCAATCCGATGTCCGCGTTCATGTACCCGACCGCCCTGGTCGACCAGATCGAAGCCGCCGAAGCCGACCTGGAGCGCATCCTCAACCGGGCCGCCCCCGCCTTCTCGATGGACTTCCACGAGGAGATCCCGACCGGATGGCTCGCCGAGCGCATCGACCAGTTCGTGCGCGACCTGCTCACTGACCGGCTGGAGTGCTGCGAGCACCTCACGCGCGGACCGCGGCCGGCCTTCGCCGCCCTCGCCACCCCCGGCCTGGTCGTGTGCCAGCTGTGTACCAAGCGCCTGGTCGGCGACCCCGACGCGGAGCTTCCCTGCGACCGCTGCGGCGGCAACGGCCCCGAAGCCCAGCTGACCGCCGCCAACCTCGGAACCGTCGTGCTGCTCATCGTCGAATGCGACCACTGCGCCAGCCTCACCAACTGACCGGCCAGGGCACCGAGTCGCCCTGGTGAAGCACGCCAGCCCTGGTCAGGCCTCACCAGGGCGACTCGCCAGCCCACTCACCACGCCTGACCAGCACACACCCCTCGACAGGAGACCCGACCATGCCCCGCAAGAAGCGCCCCGAAGGAACACGCGCACCCAACGGCGAGTCCTCGATCTACTACAGCGAGACGGACGGCTACTGGCACGGCTGGGTGACTGTCGGCGTCAAGGACGATGGCAGCCCTGACCGGCGCCACCGGATGTCCACGGATGAGAAGAAGCTCCGGAACAAGGTCCGCGAACTGGAGAAGCAGCGCGACGCGGGCACTGCGGGGGTGCTCGGCACGAAGTGGACCGTCGCGACGTGGCTTGACTATTGGTACCAGCACATTTCCAAGCCGACCGTGCGCGCTTCATCAGCCAGGGCGTATCGAACGGCGGTCTACCACCACCTCATCCCCGGCCTGGGGAAGCATCAGCTCCAGAAGGTCCGGACGGAGCACTTCGAGAAGCTTTATCAGAAGATTGTCGCGGAAGGCGCAAAGCCCGCCACTGCGCACCAGGTGCACCGCACGGCGAAGGCCGCGCTGAACGTCGCTGTCGCGCGCGGCTACATCGGCGTCAACCCCGCCAAGCTGGCAAAGTACCCGCGCATCGAAGACGACGAGGTGGAGCCCTTCGATCTGGGGGAAACTCAGCGGCTCTTTGAGATGGCGCTGTCGCAGCGGAACGGTGTGCGGTTCGTAATGGCGCTGTCTACGGGCCTGCGCCAGGGCGAAGTGCTCGGGCTGAAGTGGTCAGATACCGACCTGGAGGCTGGCACGCTTCGCGTCAGGCGCCAGCGGATCTGGCCTGAGTACATCCATGGCTGTGGCGAGACGCCATGCGGTCGGAAGTTCGCGGGTTACTGCCCGGAGCGGGTCAACACACAGCCTGACACGGCCGACGTGAAGTCCAAGGCAGGGCGTAGGCCATTCCCGCTGCCGGATGCCCTAGTCGCGCTCCTGAAGCTCCACAGAGCCGCCCAGGACGCCGAGAGGTCTGTCGCAGGGCCGTTGTGGTCTGAGGGTGATTGGCTGTTCGCGACTGAGACGGGCGGCATCCTCCACCCCCGGAGCGACTGGGACCGCTGGAAGCAGCTGCTCAGGGATGCAGACATCCGTGACGCCCGGCTGCACGACGCGCGTCACACCGCAGCGACGTTCATCCTTCAGGCTGGAATCCTCGATCGGGTGGCTCAAAGCATGCTCGGCTGGTCTGACGCCAAGATGGCCAAGCGCTATCAGCACGTTGTCGCACCGGTCCAGAAAGACGCCGGAGACCGTCTTGGACGGCTTCTGTGGCAGCCACGCGAGAGCGCCGATTAGCGGCCTACTGCAACTGAAACTGCCACTAGATGACAGAGGGCCGGTAGCCACATCAACCGGCTACCGGCCCTCACCTGCGGTGACGGAGGGATTTGAACCCTCGGTGGCTTGCACCACAAACGCTTTCGAGGCGTTCTCCTTAGGCCGCTCGGACACGTCACCGGGAAGAACCTTACCGGACCGGCCGGTGTGTGGCGAAAAAATTCGCCAGCAGGGCGGATGCCTGGTCGGCGAGGACTCCGGCGACGACTTCGGGGCGGTGGTTGAGGCGGGTGTCGCGCGGGATGTCCCAGAGGGAGCCGACCGCGCCGGCCTTGGGGTCGTAGGCGGCGAAGACGATGCGGTCTACGCGCGCGAGGACTGATGCGCCTGCGCACATGGCGCAGGGTTCGAGGGTGACGACGAGGGTGTGGCCTTCGAGGCGCCACTCGCCCTTGGCGCGGGCGGCTGCCCTGAGGGCGACGATCTCGGCGTGGCCGGCCGGGTCGGTGTCGGCTTCGCGGACGTTGTGGGCGCGGGCGACGATCGTGCCTCGCGGGTCGATGACGACCGCGCCGATGGGGACGTCGCCGGTGCTCGGGGCCTGTTCGGCCTCGGCCAGGGCCTCGCGCATCCAGGGCGTATACCGCTCCAGCAGCCAGTCGGGCAGGGCGGGGGCGGCCGGCTGCTGGTCCTGGCCTTGCCGGCGGTGCTGCTGGTCCTGGTCCCGGGCTCGGTGCGCGGCCTCGTCGGAGGTCAGCGGACCTCCTCCAGTTCGTCCGCTGCGCCCAGTGCCTCGGCCAGGCCGGCGAGCGCGTCGGCCGGGACCGTGGTCTTGCCGCAGAGGCCGACCAGGTTGGACGGGCGCACGCCGAAGTCCGCCAGAAGCTCCGCGTCGCCGGCCGGGCCGTTGTGCACGGGGCGACGGCCGGACTCGTCGTCGAGGCCGGTGAGGCCGGTGAGGGTCGGGCGGACCACCGCGGGCGGCGCAGCCTCGTCGTCATCCTCGGCGGCGGACGCGCCGTCCGGGGCCGGATCCGCGTCGGCGCTCCCGTCGCCGTCCGGGTCGGACGGATCCGGTGCGGCGGGACTGCCGTCCGGGGCCAAGGGGCCCAGGTCGCCGGCCAGCAGCAGGTCCCCGTACGCCGAACGGGACACCGCGGCCATGTCCGAGACGAACAGACGGGGATCCTCCTCGGCGTCCAGGCGCACGACGGCGAACCAGACGTCCTCCTGTTCCAGGAACAGCACGGCGGTGTCCGGCTCGTCCTCGTCCTGGTCCCGCTCCTCGGGAACCTCACGCATGAACTCCACCAGGCCGGCGACGTCGTCGATCTCGTCCAGATCGGCGTCGCGGGCCGTCCAGCGGTCCACGGACCGCGTCAGCAGTGCGGCGAAGTACGCCACGGCGAAGCCACTCTCCCCTCGCTGCTCAGGCCGCGCGGTCGACCGGTCCGCGGGCCGTTCACCTTCACCTTCAACTCAACTCACAAGCCGTCAAGTCTTCAAGTCGGCTGTGGGGCGCGTACGTCCGTCGCCGCGTTCACGCGCGCCATCCGTCGTCACGCACGTCCTCTTCCTCACCCTCGCGGCGGGCAGCCTGGGCGAACTGCTCGCCGAAACCGATCCGGGCCGCGATCGCGCCCACCGCGTCGCGCACCCGCAGGTCCCGTTCGAACTGCAGCCGTTCGCACATCGCCGCCAGCTCCATCGCGCCGAGGCCGAGATCGGCGAAGATCTCCTGGTCGCCGAACGGCGTGCCCTCGTCCGGCGGCCGTTCGCGCCCGGGATCGAGCCGTCCGACCAGCTCGCCGGCGATCCGGTCGTCCGCGGCGGCCGCCGCGTCGGACAGAAACAGCCGCTCGTCCCGGCCCACCAGCCGGACCGCGACGAAGTACGCGTCGCCCAAGCCGGCCAAGCCGAGGGTGGGCCCCTCGGAGACCTGCTGGCGCAGGGCGAACAGGAACGTGTCGAGCGACTCGGTCACGTGTGGGGGCAGCCCCACCGCGGCCCAGCGCTCGTCCTCCTGGAAAGCGGCCACCGCGAAGTCGACGAGTTGGTCGTCGAACTCCAGGTAGTCCGCTTGCGGTGCCATATCCATCCTCTCAGCCGATGCGTACCACGAACCGGGTCCGTGCATGCATGCCGCACGCACGCCGTCCGCATTTTGCATCGTGGCAGAAAGTGATGGTCCTCGGCACTGGTCGGCGCGCGCGAATAGGCACGCCGCGGCCGGTAAGGGCGTGGCGGTGCAGATCAGTCGGGCGGATCAGTACCTGAAAGTACGGAGCACGCGCTTGTGCAGTTCGGCGGCGCGGGTGCGGCGCGGCGCGACCCGCTTGCGCAGTTCACGGGCCTCGGCCAGATCGGCGAGGAACTGCGCGCGGCGCTGGCGGCGCTCGCGCTGGGTGTCGGGTATCACGGCCGCCTCACTCGCGGCGGACGTGTCACGGGTCGGGACGACACGCTCGGCCGTATTCGATGCTCGCGCGCCGTTGTCCGGATCTTCGCCGCTGTACCGGCGGTCAGCCACGGCTCGACCCCCTTCGCGCTCGTCGGCCCGCTGGGCGGTTATGTCCGCCGCGGCTCCTGGACTGTTACTCGACAGTACCCGCGAATCACGGAAAGCAACGTGCTGCCGATCAAGGCGTTCGATCGGGCCATAGGCGGTGTGCCGCGCCCATAGACTTCCGGCATGCGTATCCACGTCGCTGAACACCCGCTGATCGCTCACAAGCTGACCGCGCTGCGGGACCGCGAGACCGACTCCCCGACCTTCAGGCGGCTGGCCGACGAGCTGGTCACGCTGCTGGCCTATGAGGCGACTCGCGACGTGCGGGTCGCGCCGGTGGACGTGGTGACGCCGGTCGGCCCGGCCCGCGGGGTGCGGCTGGCCGCACCGAAGCCGCTGGTGGTGCCGATCCTGCGGGCCGGTCTCGGCATGCTGGACGGCATGGTGCGGATCCTGCCGACGGCCGAGGTCGGCTTCCTCGGCATGGTGCGTGACGAGGGCACGCTGACCGCGTCCACGTACGCGACCCGGCTGCCGGACGACATCTCGGACCGGCAGTGCTACGTGCTCGACCCGATGCTGGCCACCGGCGGCACGCTGATCGCCGCGATCCGGCTGCTGGCCGAGCGCGGGGCGCGCGACGTGACGGCGATCTGTCTGCTCGCGGCGCCCGAGGGCATCGCGAAGGTCGAGGCGGAGCTCGCGGGCGGCTCGATGCCGGTGACCGTGGTCACGGCGGCTGTGGACGAGCGGCTGAACGAGCACGGTTACATCGTGCCGGGGCTCGGAGACGCGGGCGACCGCCTGTACGGCGTCGTGTAGGGCTCGTAAAGGCGTCGCAGCGTCATATGACGTTGTATAGGGCTCTCTAGGGCGCTTGTGATGGAGCGTTAGACGGCGTCAGACAGCGTCACAGGGCGATGGCGTCACAGGGCAGTGCAGTGGCGTCACAGGCTCTTCACGGCGGCGACCACCTTGCCCAGGCTCTCCTTCGCGTCGCCGAACAGCAGGGTGGTCTTCGGGTCGTAGAGCAGTTCGTTCTCGATGCCCGCGAAGCCGGGGCGCAGCGAGCGCTTGCAGAACACGACGGCGGTCGCGCTGTCCACGTTGAGGATCGGCATGCCGTAGATCGGCGCGCCGGGCGTGGTCTTCGCGGCCGGGTTGACCACGTCGTTCGCGCCGACCACGAGAGCGACGTCGGCGCTGGACAGCTCCGAGTTCGCCTCGTCCATCTCCAGCAGCGACTCATACGGCACGTTGGCCTCTGCGAGCAGCACGTTCATGTGGCCCGGCATGCGGCCGGCCACCGGGTGGATGCCGTAGGCGACCTTGACGCCGCGCGCGCCGAGCAGGTCGGCCAGTTCGCGGATCGTGTGCTGGCCTTGGGCGACCGCGAGTCCATATCCGGGCACGATGATGACCTTGCGCGCGTAGCCGAGCAGGATCGCGATGTCCTCGGGCGTGCCGGAGCGCACCGGGCGGTTCTGCGCGGCGGCGGCCGGTCCCGCGACGGTGGCGCGGAAGGCGCCGAACAAAATGCCGGTGATCGGGCGGCCCATCGCGGCTGCCATCAGCCGGGTCAGGATGGTGCCGGAGGCGCCGACCAGCGTGCCGGCCACGATCAGCAGCGTGTTGCCGAGTACGTACCCTGACGCGGCGACGGTAAGGCCGGTGAACGCGTTGAGCAGCGAGATGACGATCGGCACGTCAGCGCCGCCGACCGGCAGCACGAACAGCACGCCGAGACCGAGCGAGACCAGCATCAGCGCGACCAGCAGGCCGGTCGAGCGCACCGGCACGCCGGCCACCGCCAGCGCCACCGCGGCGAGGAACACCGCCGAGGAGACGTAGCGGCCGGCCGGGAGCACGACCGGCCGGGTGGTCATCAGCTCCTGGAGCTTGGCGAAGGTGATCATCGAGCCGGCGAACGAGACCGAGCCGACCAGCACCGTGAACACGGTCGCGGTCTGGTCGCCGGCGGCGATGGCCGAGGAGTGCCCGGCCACGGTGAGGAACTCGACCAGCGCGACGATCGCGGCCGCGCCGCCGCCGACGCCGTTGAAGATCGCGACCAGTTGCGGCATCGCGGTCATCTTCACGCGGGTGGCCGACGGGACGCCGATCACCGCGCCGACCGCGACCGCGCCGAGGATCAGGCCGATGTGCTGCAGGTGCGCGGTGCTCAGCGCGATGACGACGGCGATCAGCGCGCCCGCCGCGCCGGCCAGGTTGCCGTAGCGCGCGGTGCGCGGCGCGGACAGGCCCTTGAGCGCGAGGATGAAGCAGATCGCGGCGACGAGGTAGCCGAGTTGCGCGCCGGTGCTCACTTGCGCTGCCCGCCTTCCGGGCCGCGCCGGCTGGAGAACATCCGCAGCATCCGGTCGGTGACCACGAAGCCGCCGACCATGTTGACCGTGCCGAGCACGATCGCGATCAGGCCGAGGGTGATCTGGGCCGCGCCCGAGGAGGTGCCGGTGATCAGGATCGCCCCGACCAGGACCACGCCGTGGATGGCGTTGGCCCCGGACATCAGGGGGGTGTGCAGGGTCGAGGAGACCTTGGAGACCACCTCGAAGCCCACGAACACCGCGAGCACGAAGATGGTCAGCAGTCCAACGCCGCCGATTTGGTCCGCCACGCGCGTCTACTCCCCTTGCTCGGGCCGGTCGGATTCGGTCTGTGCCTGCTGCTCTTGCTCTGGCACAGGCTGTGCCTGCTGCGCCTGTTCCGGTACAGGCTGTCGCGGCGCGGGCTGCTCGGGGGCCAGCGCGTTACGCACGCCCTCGTGCACGAAGCTGCCGCCCGCGGTGACCCGGGCGCCGGTCAGGATCTCGTCGTCCAGGTCTCCGGCCCGCAACAGCACCGCGAACGCGGAGACGTTGGCGCCGTACAGCTTGCTGGCATGCACCGGCATTTGCGAGGGCACGTCCGCGCCGCCCCACACCGACACGCCGCCGAACACGCCGGTCTCGCCGGGCTTGGACAGTTCGCAGTTGCCGCCGCTCTGCGCGGCCAGGTCGACCACGACCGAGCCGGGCCGCATCGCCGCGACCATCTCGGCGGTCACCAGCAGCGGCGCGGCGCGGCCGGGGATCGCCGCGGTGGTGATCACCACGTCGGACTCGGCCACGTGCGGGGCCAGCGCGGCGTGCTGGCGGGTCGCGAAGTCGGCGCTCTGGCCGCGCGCGTATCCGCCCGCGCCCTCCTGGGTTTCCAGGCCGAGCTCGACGAACACGGCGCCCAGCGAGCGCACCTCGTCGGCCGCGGCGGACCGTACGTCGTACCCGCTGACCACCGCGCCGAGCCGCCGCGCGGTGGCGATGGCCTGGAGTCCGGCGACACCCGCGCCGAGCACCAGGACGCGGGCCGGCGGGATCGTGCCGGCCGCCGTCATGAACAGCGGGAAGAAGCGCGGCAGCAGGTCGGCGCCGACCAGCGCGGCACGATAGCCGGTGACGAGTGCCTGTGAGGACAGGGCATCCATGCTCTGCGCGCGTGAGATGCGCGGCACGAGTTCGAGTGCGTACGCAGTGACGCCATGATCGCGCGCGGCGAGCATGGCGTCCGGTTCCTGGAAGGGATTGAGCAATCCCAGCAGCGCCGCTCCTTCAGGCATCGCGCCGATCACCGCCGGTTGCGGCGGATTGACCACCGCCAGCAGGTCCACGCCGGCGGCGATGCCTTCCGCGGAGTCGGCGATCTCGGCGCCGGCCGCGCGATAGTCGTCATCAGCGGCGTATACGTATTGCCCCGCGCCGGATTGCACGACAACAGTCGTGTCCTCCCCGGCGCAGAGCGCGGACACAGCCTCGGGCGGCAGCGCCACCCGGCGCTCGCCCGGTCTGATCTCCGACAGCACTCCGATACGCATGGCGTGACCGTACCCGTGTGTATGAGTTGCGGGAAGACTCCTGGTCCCTGCATTGTGACCCGAGAGTGATCGTTTGACCACGCCCCTACCGCGCGCGTCGCGCGCGGGTATGCCTCCGGCGCGCGCCCGATCGATTCCGACGATTCGGCAACAATCGGGCAACGGCGCCGATCGGCTTGCCCACTCTCGGTTTCCACCCCGGTCCGGGCCGGGTAACCCCTAGAAGTCAGCCGGGAAAGAGCGGATCAGGATACGCTGGTACCGGAGTAGGACGTACGTGCCACACGCGGGTTCGGCGTCAGCGGTCTGACCAGTGCGGGCGGGTCGGAACGGCGCGCCGGTATCGCGTTCGGAGGGGAAAGGTCGCGATCGACAATGCCGAAGGCTAAGCCGGCCATCCAGTGGGGCATCGTCATCTTCATCGTATTCTGGATCGTGCACGACCCGAACACGACCTCTGGCTTCGTCAAGGACGTGTTCGTGTTCGTCTCGAACTTCTTCCACTCCATCGGCAACATCGTCAGCTTCCACAGCAACGTCCATTAGCCGACGATGACTTATTTCCCGTCCGTCCCGGCCACCGAGGCCCCGGGGCACATCAAGAAGTACCTCGATCCGGACGAGAAGCTGGTGCTGTACCGGCGCTTCCACTGGGCGATACTGCTCCAGCCGGTCGCGCTGATCGTCGCGGGCGTGTTCGTGACCATCAGCGTGGACGTGACGCAGCCGGTGCACAGGGGCGCGGCTGTGGGCATCGGCTGGCTGCTTTGGGCGCTGTGGGTGCTGTGGACGATCGCGACGGTGTGGGATCTGCGTAAGGCGATGGCCCTGCGCAAGGCGAACGCGCGTACTCAGCTGTTCTCCGCGGTGGTGGTCGCGGCGATCATCTACGCGCTGGTCTGGCTGGTGCAGCACAAGGGCGTCGGCGGCATGCTGCTGGTCGTGCTGCTCGTGGTGACCGCCTGGTCCGTGGTCCAGATAGCCGAGTGGGTCGACCGGTTCCTCGTGCTCACCAGCAAGCGGATCGTCGTGGTCGAGGGCATCATCTCGACCACGGTGCGCTCGATGCCGGTCAGCCGGCTGACCGACATGGCGTACCGGCGCACGCCGATGGGCAGGGCCCTGCGATACGGGTTGTTCGACGTGGAGTCGGCGGGCCAGGACCAGGCCCTGAAGATCATCGACTTCGTGCCCGACCCCGACTTCATCAACGCGCAGATCACCCACCTGCTGTTCCGCAGTCCGAAGCCGGACCCGAAGAACTTCGTGGTCAACGGGAACGTCAGCCCGGCCAGCGGCAACGTGACGCTGACCGGGCAGATGGACGGCTGATCAGGGCCCCGGCGGACCCTTTCGCTACAACAACGCCCTGTACAGGGCTCTACACAAGGCCCTCGGGCACCTTGTCCAGGGTCTCCAGGATGGCGTGCGCGAGGGCGCGCGCCGACTCGGCGGTCAGCTCGACCGCGACCCGCGCGCCCGCGCCCCGTCCGGGGTTGCGGAAGTCGATGTTGAGCGTGTGCTCGGCGGTCGCGTGCACGGGGTGGTCGAAGTAGACCGACGCGTCGGTCAGCGAGAACCAGCCGTCCGCGCCCTTACCGGCGCCCTCGGCTGTGAGCGTGTTCGTGATGTAGGTACACACAGTCGTCTCCCTACGCGAGGTGCTCGCCGAAGAACGCCGCGACGCGCTGCCAGCCGTCGGTCGCGGCCTCCGGCCGGTAAGCCGTGCGGTTGACCGCGAAGAAGGCGTGCGCGGCGTCGTCGTAGCTGTGGAACTCGTGTGCCTTGCCGTACCCGGTCAGCAGTTTGTCCAGTTCGGCGACCTGCTCCGGGCTCGGGTACTTGTCGTCCTTGCCGAACAGGCCGAGCAGCGGGCAGCCGAGGTCCGCCAGCTTGTCGTAGAGCGGCACGACGGCACTGCCGGAGCTGCTCGGGTCGCCGACGACGAATGCGCCGTAGCAGTCCACGGCGGCGTCGAGCGGCAGGCTGCACGCGGCCAGCACCGACTGGCGGCCGCCGGAGCAGTATCCGATCACGCCGACCTTGCCGTTCGAGTTCGGCAGCGAGCGCAGGTATTCGGCGGCGCCGGCCACGTCGCCGACCAGCCGGTCGTCCGGGACGCCGCCGTTGGCGCGGCCGACCGCCGCGGCGTCGTCGGGGGCGGCGCCGGGCGCGTCGTGCCAGTACAGGTTGGGCATCGCGGCGTTGAGGCCGAGGTGCCCGAAGTGTCGGACGATCTCCTTGGACGGGTCGTCGTAGCCGGGCATGTGGTGGATCACGACCACGCCGCCGCGCGGGGCGCTGTCCTGGACCGTCGCGCAGTAGGCCTCGGTCTCGGCGCCGCCGTGCCCGGCGATCCGCGTAGTCGCGGAGAGGTAAGCATCGCTCATGGGGCACATCCTCTACCCGCCGCCTGAAAGCCGCGCACAGGGGGAGGTGATCTTCACCCGCTGAGGGCGGCGGTCGCGGGGACCGTCGCCCTCAGCGGGTGGTTAGTCCGTCGTACGTCGCGTGGCTACAGGGGCTTGATCAGGTCGGCCTGCAGGCCCTTCGGACCCTGCGTCGGCTCGTACTCGACCTTCTGGCCCTCTTCCAGCGAGCGGTATCCGCTGGACTGGATCGCGGAGAAGTGGGCGAAGACGTCGGCCGAACCGTCGTCCGGCGAGATGAAGCCGTAGCCCTTTTCCGCGTTGAACCATTTGACGGTGCCTGTCGCCACGCTGTTACTCCCTCGGTGTGAAGGCGGCGCGCTCGCGCCGCCCAGCGTCATGATCGCCTATTCGCGGCTCGCGCGCAGGCAGGACACGCTTCCGGTCGCCTGCGCGGGTGGCGGGTGCGCCGAACGGCGCGCGTCGCCACGTGACGGGGCCGCAAGACAACACGGCCGGACAACACGGCCAGACAACACAGCCGGACAACACGGCCAGACAACACAGACCGACGAGTCGGGCGGACAACGCGGACAGTGCCCTGCCGGCGGCAGGACAAGCACGAAGATAAAAGAGTTCCAGGACAGCGCTGGACATCGCACTGTGGCGCGCTATGTTGAGAACGCAGCCCCCGAATACACACGGGGGCTGCACCGTTTTCCTCGGCGCGTGTGCCCCGTCCCGCCGTCGGTCGGTATCGCGGCCCGGACCCGGGAAACCCCGCTGCGCTACCATGCGGAGGTCATGGTTACCGCACCCGCTCCGGGCCGGGCGATGCGCCTGTTGTCCCTGCTCAACCGGCCTGTCGTCCTACTCGCGATCGGGCTCGGGCTGTCCGCCGCGGCCGGATCCGGCTTCCTGGCGGTGGTCATCCACTCGCTGGGTTCCGAGGAGGCCGCGCCGCTGTCCGGCGGCCTCTACTTCCTGCTCGCGGCGATCGGCACCGGCATGTTCGCCGCCTTCGAGCAGGAGATGACCCGCGCCGTCAGCCGTGCGCTGGCCCTGGGGCACTCCGAGTCGCAGGTCATCCGGCACCAGGTGCGCAACGCCGCGTGGGTCGGCATCGGGACGGTAGCCGTCGTGTGCGCGGCCAGCCCGTACATCACGCGGCACTGGATGTACGGGCACTGGATCGTCTTCGCCGAGCTGCTGATCGGCCTGGGCGGCATCTGGGCGGCGTTCCTGGTGCGCGGGGTGCTCTCCGGGCGCCAGCAGTTCCGCTCGTACGCGATCACCATGGTGGTCGAGGGACTGGCCCGGCTGCTGCCCTGCATCGTGCTGGCCGTCACGGGCACCGGGTCGACCTGGGCTTACGGCCTGATCTTCGCGCTCGGCTCGGCGGCCGCGGCGCTCTCCGGGCTGTTCGTGGCCCGCGCGCCGATCCCGGCCGCCGCGCCTGACGCACCGTCGGACGCGGCCGCGCACGTGGACACCTCGCCGGAGACCGCGAACCAGGCCGCCGCGCGGCTGGCCCGGCTGACCGGCGGCGTCCTGGCCGGCCAGGTGC
>JBOHCW010000592.1:0-4649 GCA_050725375.1 Actinocrinis sp.
CTCGGCCGCGACGGCGGCCCGCGCGCGCAGCGCAGCCCGGCGCGCCGCCCGGCGTCGCACGGCCATGCGGTCGATCACCCCGTTTCCGCGGCCCCATCGCCGCGAGACGAACCCTGACGTCGGCCTGTCATCGATCACTGACGTTAAGTTCCACCTGCCGTTCACCCTACCCGGTCGGGCCGCATTACCTCATAGGTCATTGAGGTCCTTCACCCCGACGGGTAACGTCCCGGCGTGACCGAGATCGCGCGTTCCGCCGGCCGGTCGGCGGCCGGCCGCGCGCCGCCCTTGACCGTCCTCGCCCGGCGCTCGTAGCCTGGTGGACGAAGCCTGGAAAGCGCTTTCCATAGCGGCCCGGGCACCGTCCACCGCCCGCGAGACGTTGGAGTGCGCATGTCCCGCAGAGTCGTCGGTATCGCCGTCAACGGCGTCACCGGACGGATGGGTTACCGCCAGCACCTGGTCCGCTCGCTGCTGGCGATCCGCGATCAGGGCGGCCTCACGCTGGCGGACGGCACCGTGGTGTGGCCCGAACCGCTGCTGGTCGGGCGCAGCGCCGAGAAGCTCGGCGCCATCGCGGCACGGCACGGCCTGGAGCGCTGGACCACCTCGCTCGACCAGGCCCTGTCCGACCCGTCCGTCGAGGTGTACTTCGACGCGCAGGTCACCGGCCAGCGCGTCAAGGCCCTGACGATGGCGATCGAGGCGGGCAAACACGTGTACACGGAGAAGCCGCTCGCCGAGGACCTCGACGACGCGCTCGCCCTCGCCGAACGCGCGCGCGAGAAGGGGATCCGGCACGGCGTCGTCCAGGACAAGCTGTTCCTGCCGGGTCTGATCAAACTCAAGCGGCTGGTCGACGCCGGGTTCTTCGGCCGGATCCTGTCGGTGCGCGGCGAGTTCGGGTACTGGGTCTTCGAGGGCGACTGGCAGCGCGCGCAACGCCCGTCGTGGAACTACCAGGCCGCGCAGGGCGGCGGGATCGTGCTCGACATGTTCCCGCACTGGAGCTATCTGCTCCATGAGCTGATCGCGCCGGTACGCACTGTGTATGCGCACGCTGCGACGCATGTCCCGCGGCGCTGGGACGAGCGTGGCGAACTCTACGAGGCGACGGCGGACGACGCGGCGTACGCCGTCTTCGAGCTCGAAGGCGGCGTGGTCGCGCAGGTCAACTCGTCCTGGACCACACGGGTGAACCGCGACGAACTGGTCGAGTTCCAGGTCGACGGCACCGAGGGCAGCGCGGTCGCGGGCCTGCGCCGCTGCCGGGTCCAGCACCGGTCCACCACGCCGCGACCGGTCTGGGACCCGGACCTGCCGGCGACCGAGCCCTTCCGCGAGCAGTGGCAGGAGGTGCCGGACAACGCGCGGTTCGACAACGGGTTCAAGGTCCAGTGGGAGCAGTTCCTGGCGCACGTCGTCGCGGGCGAGCCGTTCCGGTACGACCTGTTCGCCGGCGCGCGCGGCGTGCAGTTGGCGCGGCTGGGCCTGCGATCGGCTCGCGAGGGCCGCCGCGTCGCGGTCCCGGAGCTGTCCTCGTGAGCAGGACGCAGGACCCTGATCTGGCCGGCTGCGCGGAGCCGCGGCGCGGGCACGTGCGCACGTTCTACGCGGCGGCGCACGTCGTCGCCGATCCGTCGGCGCCGCAGGGACCCGGCCTGCCCGCCACGCTCGACTGGGACGCCACGCTCGCCTTCCGGCACCATCTGTGGTCGCTCGGGCTCGGTGTCGCGGACGCGATGGACACCGCGCAGCGCGGCGCCGGACTCGACTGGGGCGCGACACGTGAGCTGATCCGCCGGTCCGGCGCCGAGGCACGCGCGGTCGGCGGCAGGCTCGCCTGCGGTGCGGGCACGGACCAGCTCGGCCGGGCGGCGTCGTCGTCGTCCGGCTCCGCCTCGTCCCCGTCCCGCGCATCGGCCGCGCGCGAACTCGACCGGATCGTCGCGGCGTACGAAGAACAGATCGCCGTGGTCGAGGACGCCGGCGCGCAGGTCGTGCTCATGGCCAGCCGGGCACTGGCCGCCGTCGCGCGCGACGCCTCGGACTACGCGGACGTCTACGGCAGGCTGCTGCCGCAGCTGCGAAAGCCCGCGATCCTGCACTGGCTCGGCACGCCCTTCGACCCCGCGCTGGCGGGCTACTGGGGGTCGTCAGACCTCGATGAAGCGGCCGGACACGTGCTCGCGATCATCCGCGGGAACTGCGCCAAGGTCGACGGCGTGAAGGTCTCCCTGCTCGACGCGGACCGCGAGATCGCGCTGCGGCGCGCGCTGCCCGCCGGCGTGCGGCTGTACACCGGCGACGACTTCGACTACCCGCGGCTGATCCGCGGCGACGCGCAGGGATTCAGCCACGCGCTGCTCGGCGTGTTCGACCCGATCGCGGCACGCGCCGCCGACGCGCTCGCGGCGCTGGACTGCGGCGACGCGGAACGGTTCGACGCGATCCTCGTCCCGACGCTGCCGCTCGCCCGGCACCTGTTCGCGGCGCCCACGCGCCACTACAAGACCGGCCTGGTGTTCCTCGCGTTCCTGGCCGGACATCAGGACCATTACACGATGGTCGGCGGCGCGCAGAAGGAGCGCTCCCTCGCGCACCTGGCCGAGCTGTACGCGTTGGCCGAGTCCGCCGGCATCCTGCCCGACCCGGAACTCGCCGCGGCGCGGGCACACGCCGTGCTCGGCGGCGGGGTGGCCCGATGACCGGCGCGGGCCTGGAGCGGTTGGCGCTGAACAGCGCGACGACCAAGCGGTGGACGGCCGCCGAGGCGATCGAGGGCTGCGTGCTCGCGGGCGTGCCCGGCATCGGCCTGTGGCGCGACCAGGTGGCGGCGACCGGACTGAAGAAGAGCGCTGAGTTGGCGCGCGCGGGCGGGCTGGAGGTGACCAGCCTGTGCCGGGGCGGGTTCTTCACCGCGCCGCACGCCGACGGCCGGGCCGCCGCGATCGCGGACAACCGGCGGGCGGTCGAGGAGGCCGCGGCGCTGGGCACCGGCGTGCTCGTGCTGGTCTGCGGCGGACTGCCGCCCGGTTCACGCGACCTGCCCGGCGCGCGCCAGTTGGTCGTCGAGGCGATCGCCGAGCTCGCGCCGCACGCGGCGCGACACGGCGTACGGCTGGCGATCGAGCCGCTGCACCCGATGTTCTGCGCCGATCGCGCGGTCGTCTCAACGCTCGGTCAGGCCCTTGACATGGCGGACCGGGTCGATCCGTCCGGCCCTGGTGACGAAGCGGCCGCGGCGCCGACGGTCGGCGTGGTGGTCGACACGTATCACGTCTGGTGGGATCCGGAGCTCTACGAGCAGATCGCACGGGCCGGGCGCGCGCGGCGGCTGCTGGCGGTCCAGGTCTGCGACTGGCTGGTGCCGCTGCCCGTGGACATGCTGCTCGGGCGCGGACACGTCGGCGACGGCCACATCGAGGTGCGCGCCATCGCCGACGCGGCGACCGCCGCCGGGTATGACGGACTGTTCGAGGTCGAGATCTTCAACCAGGACGTCTGGGACGCACCCGGCGACGACACCCTTCGCACGATGGTCGAACGACATCGCCGATACCTGACATAGCGTTTTCGTATGCCGCAATATTGTTCGCCCACGACGGCGTGAAACGCGGAGCGGGACGGCGCGGCGACAGGCCGCGTGAACAAAGGCCTTTGCGCACGCGCCGTTTGTGGCACCATGTGCAGCGTGGCAGACAGGGGTGGGATCGCTGGACTGTTCGGCCTGATCAGTCCGCGTATTCGGCGCGTCATCGGCGTCGTCGTCTTGGTGGCCGCGCTCGGCATGATCGTCGGCGCGGTGGTGGGAACGATCTCGGACAACAACCTGCGCGAGCACGGCGTGACGACCAACGCGACGGTGATCGACACGCGCGTCAGCACGACGCGGACCGGCACCGGAAGCCGTCACATCACGACGCATCGTCAGTACGAGGTCGCGTTCACGGTCAACGGCAAGCAGTACGACCAGTGGCTGGGCAACGGCCCGAGCCTGGGCTACAACGCGGTCGTGCCGGTGGTCTACGACCCGTCGGACCCGTCGGACGTGCAGCTCAAGAGCAGCCTGACCGGCGCATGGTGGATCGGTCCCCTGGTTCTGGTGTTGTTCGCCGGCGTGTTCGTCTGGCTCGGCACGAAGATCCTGCGCACGACCAGGTGGCAGAGGCCTGACACCGGCGGCGCGGGTGGCGGCGACCGTGACGGCGACGGCTTCGGCGAGGAGAGCGCGACCAGCGGCAACCTGTTCCAGTAGGGCCTTGCGCCGGCCACCACGCCGTTGCCGTCAACCGGCGCGCGCCGTCCCGACCGGTGCGCGCCGCGCGCCGCGATGCGTCTGCATCAATCCGTTCGCAGCGTTCCGCGATGCCGCGATGCACGCTACCGTCAGACCACGAACGTTCACGCAACGTCCAGTGGGGGTGGCCACGGCACGGCGCGACGCGATGCGATGCGCTCCGTGCTGACCGGCGCCTCGGGGGGTGGGGTGGTCATGGCGCGTTTTGCGCTGAACACGGCGACGGATGACCGTCGCACGGGCACGTCGAGCACACGTCAGGGCACGCAGTCGAGCGATGACGCAGCGGACTGCGAGGGCGCAGGCAGCGCCGGCGCCGACAACAAAGGCAGGGCACGAAGTACCGGCG
>JBOHCW010000593.1:0-9353 GCA_050725375.1 Actinocrinis sp.
GCTGTGCCGCGACCTCGGCCGCGGGCCGAGTGTCCGCCTGGGCGGCACTCTGCGCCGGCGCGGCGGACTCGACGGCCCAGTCCGGCGCCTGGGCGGCGACGGTCGCGGCCGCGAGCGTCTCCTTCCGGGCGGGCTGCTCGGGGATGCGCTGCTGCGCCGAGGTGGCGCGGCGGCGGCTGGCGGCGCGCTCCTCGCGCGCCGGGGCGGCCTCGGCCGCCGGCTGTGCGGATTCGGCACCGTTCGAGCCGGTGACCTCCGCACCACCGGCGCCGGTTCCGTTCGAGGCGGCGGCCGGGGCACCCGTGGCACCCGTGCGCGCTCCCGGCGCGCCGGTGCCGCCCTGACGCTGCTGGATCGCCTCGATCAACTGACCCTTGGGCATACGGGTCACGCCCTTGATGCCCAACTCTGCTGCCTTGAGCCGCAGCTCGGGCAGCAGGAGGCCGGACAGTCCGGTGCCTGTGCGGCGTCGGCCGCGGACAGCAGACTCGTCGGTGGAGGTCAGTTCGGTGGTATCGCTCACGAAGGGTCCTTCCCTGGAGCGGGCGCCGGTGCCGGGTCGGCCCCGGTTCGGCGACCGGTCGTGCCCCGGCGCGGCGGGCGGTGTCCGATTCGGGCACCACGACGTCCACGGGGGCGGGGGTTCAATACCGGGCGGTAGTGGTCCACCGCGTCCGGACCCCGACACGTTTGACTGAGCGGGGGGAAATGGGACCGTCGGGACGTTCGCCGCCTGACGCGCCCAGGGTTGAATGCGAATCCTGGACGGGGATGCGAAGCGGTCCGTCGGGTGGGGAGCACCTGCGGGGTCGCGCTGCCAGCGCCCGATCGGGCCGCCGGGGCACCGCGAACAACGGGTGCGGTTACGAGATTAACACTCTTGAGCCATTGTGGCATTCCCCACCTTCGACGAGATCATGGCGTGTCGGTCACAACGCCGCCGCCCGGCCCGGTCAGGACGCCCGCGGCCGCGATGGTCAGGACCGTGACGCGCCATCCCTGCGGCGCGTACGCGGCGGCTTCGCGCGGCCCGGCGGGCCCGGCGGTCAGCACGATCACGGTCGGTCCTGCCCCCGAGACCGCTGCCGCGAACCCGTCCGCCCGGAGAAGCCGGATCAGGGCCGCGCTGTCCGGCATCGCCGGGGCGCGGTAGTCCTGGTGCAGCCGGTCACGGGTCGCGGCGTGCAAGAGTACCGCGCGGTGACGGTCGGTCAGGTCAGGGGTCGTCAACGCCGCGATCAGCAGGCCGGCCCGGCCGGCGTTCGCGGCGGCGTCGCGGTGCGGCACCTCGCTCGGCAGCAGCCCGCGCGCCACCGCCGTGGCCAGCCGGTTCGGCGGAATGAACACGACTGCTGACACGCTCGGGTCCGGCGTGAGCCGCTGCGCAAAGGCCCGCATGTGCTCGTGCTGACGGTCGGCGCGCCGCGGCGGCTCGGGACCGGTGCCGGCGCTGTCAGCGTCCTGTCCATGGCCGTGCCCGCCGGGTTCTCGGCCGCCGTCGTCCTCGGTCCACGCGACGGTCAGGCCGCCGCGCAGCGCGGGCGCCACGTTGTCCGGATGGCCCTCGATGCGGGTGGCGAGGTCGAGCAGCGCGTCGTCGTCCAGCACTGACGCGCCGCCCCCGGCCAGTGCGCGCGCGGCGGCCAACCCGGCGCAGATCGCCGCCGAGGAGGAGCCCAGGCCGCGTCCGTGCGGGATCCGATTGTGACATCTGACACGCAGCCCGGCCGGCTGCCCGCCGAGCGCGTCGAAGCCGGCTCGCAGCGAGCGCACGAGCAGGTGCTCCTCGTCCAGCGGCACCTCGCCCGCGCCCTCGCCGTCGACCTCGACGGCCAGGCCCGGCTCGTCCAGCGCCTCGACGACTACCTCGTCGCGCAGTTCGAGCGCGAGCCCGAACGCGTCGAAGCCGGGGCCGAGGTTGGCGCTGGTGGCCGGCGGCCGGACCGTGACCGGCCCGGTGCGGAAACCGGACGTTTCGCCCGGCTTGGGACGGACGTGCAATCGGCTCACGCTCACCCGAGTCCGAGCACGCCGGCCGCGGCGGCCGCGTCGATCGCGATCTTCGGCGGAGTGGGCGCGCCGTTGATGGCCCAGTCCGGGTCCTTCAGGCCGTTGCCGGTCACGGTGACCGCGATGCGCTGCCCGCGGGCCAGGCGGCCCTCCTCGGTCAGCTTCAGCAGTCCGGCCACGCCGGCGGCGCTGGCCGGTTCGACGAACACGCCTTCGCGCGCGGCGAGCAGCCGGTACGCGGAGAGGATCTGACGGTCCGTCACCGCCTCGATCAGGCCGCCGGACTCGTCGCGCGCGGCCTGCGCCAGATCCCACGACGCGGGGTTGCCGATCCGGATCGCGGTGGCGATGGTCTGCGGGTCGGCGACCGGCGCGCCGCTGACGAACGGCGCGGCGCCGGCGGCCTGGAAGCCGTACATACGCGGCCGGCGCGTGGAGAGCCCGGCCTTCTCGTACTCGGTGTAGCCCATCCAGTAGGCGGAGATGTTTCCCGCGTTACCGACGGGCAGAACGTGTAGGTCGGGCGCGTCGCCTAAGGCATCGACGATCTCGAACGCCGCCGACTTCTGCCCGGCCAGGCGCGCCGGGTTGACCGAGTTGACCAGCGCGACGGGATAGTTCTCGGCCAGGTCGCGGGCCAGGGTCAGGCAGTCGTCGAAGTTGCCGGACACCTGCAGGATGCGCGCGCCGTGCGCGAGGGCCTGGCTCATCTTGCCCAGCGCGATCTTGCCGTCCGGGATCAGCACCGCGCAGAGCATCCCGGCGCGCACCGCGTACGCCGCGGCCGAGGCGCTGGTGTTGCCGGTGGAGGCGCAGATGACCGCGCGTGCCCCTTCCTCGGCGGCCTTGGAGATGGCGACAGTCATGCCGCGGTCCTTGAACGAGCCGGTCGGGTTCATGCCCTCGACCTTGAGGTACACGTCGCAGCCGGTCAGATCGGAGACCACGTTCGCGCGTACCAGCGGCGTGCCGCCCTCGTTGAGCGTGATGACCGGAGTGGCCGGCGAGACCGGCATCCACTCGCGGTATTCCTCGATGACGCCGCGCCAGGCTCCGCGCGCCCGCGCCGCGGTTGCGGATTGAGCAGCCATCTCGATTACTCCTACTCGCCTTCGATTCGCATGACGGAGGCCACGTCCCGGACCGTGTCGAGCGCGCGCAGGCTCTCGACCGTCGCGGCGAGCGCGGCGTCGGTGGCCGCGTGCGTCGCGACGACCAGGCGCGCGTCCTCGCCCCGGCCGGACTGGCGCAGGGTCTGGATGGACACCTCGCGGTCGGCGAAGACCAGCGCGACCTGCGCCAGCACGCCCGTCTTGTCGTCGACGTCCAGCGAGATGTGGTAGCGGGTGCGCGCCCCGCCCATCGAGCCGATCCGCAGGTCGGCGTACGAGGTGACGGCCGGCGCGCGGCCGCCGTTGACCTTGTTGCGGCACACGGCCACCAGGTCGCCGAGCACCGCGCTCGCGGTCGGCGCGCCGCCGGCGCCCGGGCCGTAGAACATCAACTGCCCGGCGGCCTCGGACTCGACGAACACCGCGTTGTACGCCTCGCGCACCCCGGCCAGCGGGTGCGAGCGCGGGATCATCGCCGGGTGGACCCGCGCGGTGACCGACTCGCGGGCGCCGTCCAGTTCGCAGATGGCCAGCAGCTTGACCACCGAGCCCATCTCGCGGGCGGAGGCGACGTCGGCCGCGGTGACCTCGGTGATGCCCTCGCGGTAGACGTCGGCCGCGGTCACCGTGGTGTGGAAGGCGAGCCCGGCGAGGATCGCGGCCTTGGCCGCGGCGTCGAAGCCCTCGATGTCGGCGGTCGGGTCGGCCTCGGCGTACCCGAGCGCGGTGGCCTCGTCGAGCGCGTCGGCGAAGCCCGCGCCGGATGAGTCCATCCGGTCCAGGATGAAGTTGGTGGTGCCGTTGACGATGCCGAGCACCCGGTTGACCCTGTCGCCGACCAGCGACTCGCGCAGCGGCCGCAGCAGCGGGATCGCCCCCGCGACCGCGGCCTCGTAGTACAGGTCGCCGCCGTGTTTCTCGGCCGCGGCGTGCAGGGTCGCGCCGTCCTCGGCCAGCAGCGCCTTGTTGGCGGTCACCACGCTGGCGCCGCTCTCCAGCGCGCCGAGCAGCAGCGAGCGGGCCGGCTCGATGCCGCCGATGACCTCGATGACCACGTCCACGTCCGGCCGGGTCGCCAGGCCGAGCGCGTCGGTGGTGAACAGCGCCGGGTCGACCGGCAGGTCGCGCACCCGGTTCGGCCGGCGCACGGCGATGCCGGCCAGCTCCAGCGGGGCGCCGATCCGGGCGGCCAGGTCGGCGGCGGTCGTCGTCATGAGCCGGGCGACCTCGGAGCCGACGACCCCGCACCCCAACAGCGCCACCTTCAGCGCGCGCTCACTCATCGCCACCCTCGTCCTCCGCTCGGCCCTGCTCGGCCCGCCCGGCCAGTCTCGCCGGTCCGTCCGTCTTCCGGTATCCGTTGTCCAGTATCCGAGACAATTTCCTCGGTCCGCCGCTCAGCCCAGGTCGAGGGCGAGCAGGTCGGCCTCAGTCTCGCGCCGCACCAACAGCCGCGCGGCCGCGTCACGCACCGCGACCACCGGCGGGCGCAGCGCTTGGTTGTAGTTCGACGCCATCGAGCGGCAGTACGCGCCGGTCCCGGCCACCGCGAGCAGGTCGCCCGCCGCCAGGTCGCTCGGCAGCCAGCTGTCGCGCACCACGATGTCGCCGGACTCGCAGTGCTTGCCGACCACGCGCGCGAGCATCGGCGGCGCGTCCGACGTGCGCGAGGCGAGCACGCACGTATATGCGGCGTCGTACAGCGCGGTACGGATGTTGTCGCTCATGCCGCCGTCCACGGACACGTAGGTGCGCAGTCCGTCGAGCGGCTTGATCGTGCCTACCTCGTACAGCGTGATGCCGGGCGTGCCCGCGATCGCGCGGCCGGGCTCGACCGTGAGGCGCGGCACCGGCATGCCGTAGCCGAAGCACTCACGTCCGACGATGGCCTTGAGGCCGGCGACGATGTCGAAGGCGTCCGACGGGTCGTCGTCGCTGGTGTACGCGATGCCGAGGCCGCCGCCGAGGTCGAGCTCCGGCAGCTTGACGCCGTGCTCGTCCCGGATCGAGGCGAGCAGCCCGACGGCGCGGTGCGCGGCGACCTCGAAGCCGGAGGTGTCGAAGATCTGCGAGCCGATGTGCGAGTGGATGCCGACCAGGTCCAGCGCGTCGTGCTTGAGGACGCGGCGGACCGCCTCGGCGGCCAGCCCGCCGCTGAGCGAGAAGCCGAACTTCTGGTCCTCGTGCGCGGTGGCGATGAACTCGTGGGTGTGCGCCTCGACGCCGACCGTGATGCGCACCATCACCCGGGGCCGCACGCCGCGTGCGGCGGCCAGTTCGCCGAGCCGGTCGATCTCCTCGAAGGAGTCCAGCACGATCCGGCCGACCCCGGCCTCCAGCGCCGCGGCCAGTTCGGCGCGCGACTTGTTGTTGCCGTGAAAGGTCAGCCGGTGCGCCGGGAACCGCGCGGCCAGCGCGGTGGCCAGCTCGCCGCCGGAGCACACGTCCATGCCCAGGCCCTCCTCGGCGGCCCAGCGCGCGACGGCCTTGCTCAGGAACGCCTTGCTCGCGTAGTGCACCGGCGGCTCGGCCGGGTCGAAGTCGCCGAACGCGGCGAGCCACGCACGTGCGCGGTTACGCCAGTCGGCCTCGTCAATAACGTACGCGGGCGTGCCCTGCTGCACGGCCAGGTCACGCAGCGAGACGCCGCCGAGGACGACCGCGCCGTCCTCGCCGCGTCGCGCGGTCGACGGCCAGACCTTGGCCTCCAGCGTGTTGAGGTCAGCGGGCGGCGGCGGCACCCCGCCGCCGGGCAGCACGTCGGCGTAGCGGGGTCCAGCGGGATGGGCGGCGCGGCTCATCGGCGTCTCTTCTCGTCGCGGTCAGTACTACAGCGCTGCGTTACATCCGCTCGGGCGCGGACACGCCCAGCAGCCCGAGCCCGTTGGCCACCGCCGTCTGCGCGGCCTCGGCCAGCCACAGCCGTGCCCGGGTCAGCTCGGCCGGGATCGGGTACCGCTCGCTGGGCAGTATCCGGCAGTCGTCGTAGAACTTGTGGTACGCGGTGGCCAGCTCCTCCAGGTACCGCGCGATCCGGTGCGCTTCCCGCAGCTCCGCCGCGCCGGCGACCACGCGCGGGAACTCGCCGATCACGCCGAGCAGGTCGGCCTCTTTTTCGTGCACCAGCAGCGCCGGGTTGAAGTCGGCGGGCTCGCCCTTACCGATCCCGAGCTCCGCGGCGTTCCGCTTGACCGACGACATCCGCGCGTGTGCGTACTGCACGTAAAAGACCGGGTTGTCGTTCGTTTTACTGGTCAGCACATCTACATCAAGTGTGATGTTCGAGTCGGTCGACTGCCGCGTCAAGGCGTACCGGGCCGCGTCGACGCCGATCCACTCGACCACGTCGTCGATGGTGATGATGTTGCCGGCCCGCTTGGACATGCGCACTTCCTGGCCGTCCTTGAGCATCTTGACGAACTGGCCGATCTGGACCTCGATGTCCCGGTCCATGTCGTCGCCCGCGCAGGCCGCGATGGTCTTGAGCCGCCCGACGTAGCCGTGGTGGTCGGCGCCGAGCATGTAGATGACCGGCGTGAAGCCCCGGTCCCGCTTGTCGAGGTAGTAGGCGGCGTCCGAGGCGAAGTAGGTCTTCTCGCCGTCCGCCTTGACCAGCACCCGGTCCTTGTCGTCGCCGAAGTCGGTGGTGCGCAGCCAGACCGCGCCGTCCTTCTCGAAGACGTGGCCCTGTTCCCGCAGCCGCTCGATGGCCCGCTCGACCGCGCCCGACTCGTGCAGCGACTTCTCGGAGAACCAGACGTCGAAGTGGGTGCCGAAATCCTCGGTGGACTGCCGGATCTGACCGACCATCAGCTCCAGGCCCTCGGCCCGGAACACCGCGAGTTGCTCGTCCTCAGGCAGATCGAGCAACCCAGGCCGCCGTGCGAGGACCTGTGCGGCGATGTCGTTCATATACGCGCCGACGTACCCGTCCTCGGCGACCGCCTTACCGTTGGCGACCGCGTAAAGCGACGCGGCGAACTTGTCGATCTGCACGCCGGCGTCGTTGATGTAGTACTCGGTGACGACCCGCGCGCCCGAGGCCCGCAGGATCCGGGCCAGCGCGTCGCCGACCGCCGCCCACCGCACGCCGCCGATGTGGATCGGCCCGGTCGGGTTGGCCGAGATGAACTCCAGGTTGATGTTCTGGCCGGCCAGCGCGGTGCCGGTCCCGTATCCGGCCCCCGCGAGCACGACCGTGCGCGCCAGCTCGCCCTGAGCGGCGGCGTGCAGCGTGATGTTCAGGAACCCCGGCCCGGCGATGTCGACTTTCTTGATCCCGGACGCGGCCGCCAGCCGCGCCGCCAGTATCTCGGCCACCGCACGCGGCGGCTTGCCGGCCGCCTTCGCCAGCTGCAGCGCGATGTTGGTGGCGTAGTCGCCGTGGTCCCGGTTCTTCGGGCGCTCGACCGTGATGGTCGCGGGCACGGGAACGGACAGGTCGCCGGCGTCCACGACTGCCTGGAGCGCGGCGACCACGGCGGCGGAGAGTTCGGCTGGGGTCACCGATCCAGGGTACGGGAACCGCCCTGTCCGCCCCCAATCAGTTATCCACACCCGTCCACGTTGTGGGACGCGGCGTGACACGCGGGCAATAATCCGGGCGGGCGGCATATGAAATGACCGGCATATAAAACAATAAGGTGTAGTGCCTTACCTACCCCGGGGCCGCCGCACGGGCAACGGCTCCTCCCCCGCCTCCAACAACTCCAACAGCCGCCGCAGCTCCCCCTGCTCCCCCGCCGAAAGCTTCGCGAACAACTGCTCGGCCGCCTCGGCGCGCATCCGCCCCACCTGCCGCAGCACCTCGGCGCCGGCGTCCGTGAGCACCACGATGGTCGCCCGCCGGTCCGTCGGATCCGGCTCGCGCGCCACGAACCCGGCGCCCTCCAGCGTGTCGACCATGGACGTGATCGACCGCGGCACCACCTCCAGCGCCTGCGCGAGATCGGCCATCCGCGGCCGCTCGTACCGCGAGATCACCCGCAGCGCGCGCGCCTGAGCCTCCGTCAGCCCGAACCGGTCGTAGGACGGCGCCGACCGCCGCCGGATGCGGTGCGCCGTACGCAGGTACAGCTCGAACAGGCTCGGCTCGGCGGCGGAGGCAGCGAGCGCAGCAGACGCAGCGGACACAGCGGACGCTGCGGAGTCGTAGCCGCCGGCAGCGACTGCGGGCGAAGGCGCGCCGGGCTCCACCGGGCCGGACAGGGTCGTCATAGCGCAGCAGTTTATTTGCAACCCCCGACGACGGCCCAAGCCCGCCGAGGTCCTGCCCCCTACCTCCGTCTAACCGAGCCCGGCCGCGCACCGCACGATCCGCACCAGTTCCTCCGGCTCGAACGGCTTGGTCAGGTAAGCCTCGACCCCGAGCTCGCGTCCCCGGGCCAGATCGCTGTCCTGCGCACTCGCCGACACCATCACGATCGGCAGCCCCGAAGTGGCCCCGCCGGACCGCAGCCGCGCCGCCGTCGAGAACCCGTCGAGCCGCGGCATCACCACGTCCAGCGTCACCACGTCCGGCGCCACCTGCTCGACGATGTCCAGGCACTCCTGCCCGTCCTCGGCCAGGAACACCTCGAACCCTTCCAGCTCCAGGTTCACCGCGATCAGCCGCCGGATCACCTCGCTGTCATCCACCACCAACACCCGCCGCACACGCCCCGAGCCCCCGGCCGACGACGAGGCGTCAGCCCCTTTGCGCAGCTCAGAGCACTCCGAAACGGTCTCCGTCACACCCTCCAGCCTAGCCGCGCGGCAAACCGTGCGCGGGCACAACGAGAGAACTGGTATCGTTCACCGCGTTGCCGCCCCCGTAGCTCAGGGGATAGAGCACCGCCCTCCGGAGGCGGGTGCGTAGGTTCGAATCCTACCGGGGGCACCAGCCTGACCAGGGCCGCAGCCGTTTGAGCTGCGGCTTCCAGTTTCTCTCGACATCGAGACGATGCAGCCGTACGCCACCATAGGCAGCCGAATCTCGATGATCGTCCCGAATGCGTCCCATAGTTTTGGGGCGGCGCCTCGCGCATCCATACCGCTCCCACAGCGGGTCGAAGGCCCGGCAGCGAATCAACGTGCCGCCCCGGCGACCGCCGCAGATCCCTACCAGAACGACCGCGCGGGTCCCGGCCGGTTTTAACGGTTCTGCCTGTCGGCTACGACGGGTATTCGCGCACGATTTCCAATTTCACCGACTGCATCATTTGAGCCATCTCAGAATCTGTCAGATGAATA
>JBOHCW010000594.1:0-5780 GCA_050725375.1 Actinocrinis sp.
GTATCCGGCCTTACCGCCGGGTACCGGGCGCGGTACGGTCCAGAGTCCAAAGCCACAGTGCACAGTGCGCACAGTGCAGATTCGTACCCTGACAGCACCACAGCCCGACAGCCCGACAGAAAGCGGACCTCGACGTCATGAGCTCGGTCAGCGTGGTCATCCCGTGCTACCGCTACGGCCATTTCCTGGAACAGTCGGTGGGCAGCGCGCTGACCGGCCAGGACGGCGTCGATGTCAGGGTTCTGATCATCGACGACGCCTCGCCGGACGACTCGGCCGAGGCCGCGCGCGCGATCGCCAAGGCCGACCCGCGCGTCGAGGTCCTGGTGCACGAGCGCAACCAGGGGCACCTGAAGACCTACAACGAGGGCTTGCTGGGCTGGGCCGAGGGCGACTACACGGTCCTGCTGTCCGCCGACGACCGGCTGACCCCCGGCTCGCTGGTGCGCGCGGCACGACTGCTCGACGCCAACCCGAACGTCGGGTTCTGCTACGGCCACCCGCTCGACTTCGAGAGCGAGGACGCGCTGCCCGCCGCACGCACCCAGAGCCCTGACCCGGCCTGGACCGTGTGGCCCGGCACGCGGTGGCTGGAACGCCGGTTCAAGGCGGGCCACGGCTGCATCACCTCGCCCGAGGTGATGGTGCGCACCGACCTGCAGAAGAAGCTGGGCGGCTACGACCCGCGGCTGCCGCACTCCGGCGACATCGAGATGTGGATGCGCTTCGCGGCCCACGCCGACGTCGGCTACCTCAAGGGCGTCGACCAGGCGTTCTACCGGGTGCACAGCGCGAGCATGTCGAAGACGGACTTCGCCGGCCAGCTCGACGACCTGCGCCAGCGCAAGGCGGCGTACCAGGTCGCGCTGGAGAAGAGCACTGACACGCTCGACCGGCCCGAGCGCGACCGGCTGGCCGCGCTGGTCAACCGGAAGCTGGCGGCCCAGGCCCTGTGGCGCGCGTCGAGGGCGTACGACCGCGGCCGCACCGACGTGGTCCCGGTCGACGAACTGGTCGCCTTCGCCGAGGAGTGCTGGCCCGGGTTCCGCGCGCTGCCGCAGTTCCGCGGCCTGTCCGTACGCCGCCGCGTCGGCGCGTCCGCGATGCCGTATCTGCAACCGCTAGTCCTGTCAGCCCTCATCCACAAGGGCCGCGAGCGCCTGTGGTGGCGCACCTGGAAGCGCACCGGCATCTGACCGCAGTTTGACTCGAGCCTGAGCCGAGCCTGACCTGTGTCCCACCGCGGTCAGACCGCGGTCAGACCGGAGCATCACCGGCGTCCCCTGCGCACGCCCACACCATCGCGTGCGGAACGTGGCGCGCCCAACGGGAGTCCGGCGGGAGTCCGGCGGGCGTGCGCCCGGCGTCTGGCCTGCACATGCGCGCCGTCAGCCTGTCTAGACATCGATTCTTGATCGAATCGGCGACACCGGACGCCCTACGCCCGCCGGCCCCGCCCGGCGGCGCCGTCACCTCGGCGATCGCCCGCTTCCCGCACACTGCGTGAGCATTCGGGCACTGTGATCCATCGGCCCGATCAGTTCCATGAGCTCTCAGCCGCTTCGTCCGCCGGTCCCCTGTCGTTCCCTGGGCATTAAACCGATTCGGACGCCAGCGTCATCCGCCGTGCCTAAGTTCCTTAACGCCGGCTAAGGAGGGATCCCATGGAGACCACTGTCGCGGTACGAGGCCGCGGCATCACCAAGAGCTTCGGTGATGTCATCGCCCTGGACCATATCGATCTGAACGTGGCGCAGGGTCAGATCCACGGCCTGGTCGGTCCCAACGGCGCCGGCAAGACCACGCTGCTCGGCCTGCTGCTGGGGCTGGCCGTCGCCGACCAGGGCCGCCTGGAGATCCTCGGCACCGCGGTCGGCCGGACCCTCGCGGCGCCCGACGGCGTGACCGGGTTCGTGGACGGACCCGGCCTCTACCCCACCCTCAGCGCCCGGCAGAACCTCGCCGCGCTCGCCGCCCTGCGCCACCGCGACGCGCGGACCGCGGGGATCGACGATGTGCTCGACCAGGTCGGGCTCACCGACGTCGCCGACGACAAGGTGCGCGGCTTCTCCCTCGGCATGCGCCAGCGGCTGGGCCTGGCCGCCGCGCTGCTGACCCGGCCCCGGCTGCTCGTGCTCGACGAACCGTCCAACGGACTCGACCCGGCCGGCAAGAAGCACGTGCACGGCGTCCTCAACCGGCTGGCCGCCGACGGCGCGACGGTCGTGCTCTCCAGCCACCGGATGGACGACCTCGAAGCCCTCTGTTCCGAGGTCACCATCCTCGCCACCGGACGCGTGGTGTTCTGCGGCCCGCTGAACAAGCTGTCCGACGAGAACCGCGAACTCGACTACCGGCTGCGCACCTCGGACGCGCGAGCCGCCAGGACGATCGCCGCCGAGACACCCGCGGTGCGCGTCGTCGAGGGCTCGGCCGCCGTGCCCCGGCGGGACCCCGAACTGCTCGTGGTGCGCACGCTGGTGCCCGCCCTCGACGACCTGGTGGCGCGGCTGGTGCGCGCGGACATCGCAGTGCGCGAACTCGCCCCGGTGGTCTCGCCGCTCGAAGCCGCGTTCCTCGCCCTCACCGAGCAGGAAGAGGCCGGCCGATGACCGCGACCGTCGCCGACACCCCGATCGCCCAGGCGCCCTACGAACCCGCCCGCCCGGTCCCGGTCTCGCGCGTGTACCGCTTCGAGTCGGTCAAGCTGCTGTCCCAGTGGCGGGTACGCCTGCTGGTGCTCGCCTGCTGGATCGGCCCCGGACTGTTCGTCGCGGGCGTCAGCCGTCAGGCGAACAACCCCTCCGACACCCTCTTCGGCCGCTGGATGCACACGACCGGCTGGGCCGGTCCGCTGGTGGTGCTCGGCTTCGCCGGCGCCTGGGCGCTGCCGCTGCTCACCTCGCTGGTCGCCGGCGACGTGTTCGCGGCCGAGGACCGGCTCGGCACCTGGCGGCACCTGCTGGTCGCCGTCCGCTCGCACAAGCGGATCTTCGCGGCCAAGTCGCTGGCCAGCCTCACCGTCATCCTGCTGCTGGTCGCGGGGATCGTCGCCTCCAGCATCGTCGGCGGGCTGCTCGCGGTCGGCGACAAGCCCCTGATCGGTCTGGACGGCCACAGCCTGGCGCCCGGCGACGCCGCCGGAAAGATCCTGATCGCCTGGGCCTGCGCGCTCGCCCCGACCCTGGCGCTGGCCGCGATCGGCCTGCTCGGCTCCGTCGCCCTGGGCCGCTCGCCGATGGGCCTGCTGCTGCCGGTGCTGGCCGCCCTGGCGATGCAGCTGGCCCAGATGCTGCCGCTGCCGGTCGTGGTGCGCCTCGCGCTGCCGGGCTACGCGTTCATCTCCTGGAACGGCCTGTTCGCCGACCCACAGCAACTCAGTCCCCTGCTGATCGGCGTCGGCGTGAGCCTGGCGTGGGCCGCGCTCGCCACCGCGCTGGCCTACCTGCTCTTCCAGCGCCGCGACTTCACCAACCTGACCGACGACGGCACCGGCCGGCGCGCGCTGACCGTCGGCGTCCTGCCGCTGGCCGGGCTGCTGGCCGTGACGATCGCGATCCTGGCCGCCTCGACCGGGGCCACCGGTTCCGGGATCGACCAGGGCAAGGTGCAGCGCTCGGTGGCCACCGCGTTCGCCCACCTCTACCGGCTGCAGGAGCGGCAACTGCACCGCCCGCCGGTCACCGAGGCCCAGCTGCGGACCAGCGCCTCCTGCCAGAAGAGCGACGGGCTGGCCGCGCAGCAGGGACCGGGCAACGACTGGCGCTGCACCGTGTCCTGGCACATACCCGGTGTCGCGATCACTGGTCAGGCCGTTTACCAGCTCGACGTCACCGCGAACGGGCGGTACATCGCCGACGGCGATGGACCGAAGGAAGTGAACGGCTACTTCCTGGTTCAGACCCCTGACGGGGACGAGCCGAACCCGCTGTGGCAGTTCGACGGCAACGTCGATCTGCTTCCCTCTCACTAAAGGAATGACCCAAATGCAAGTAACGCGCCGCAGAAGGCCGAACGGGAAGGCCTTCAGCCTTCCCACCGGCCAGGGCCGCAGCCGCCTGGCGAAGGTGGGTGTCGCGTCCGTCGCGCTCGTCTTCACCGGTGCCGGCATCGGCTCCGCCTCGACGCAGCAGCTCGGCACGCAGCAGGTCGGCCAGCTGACCGCCAAGGGCCAGGTCATCGCCAGCGACCAGTACATCAACCCGATCGGCACCCGCCTGGTGATCAACCAGGGCAAGATCATGGCCGCGTCGGTGAGCCCGGACGGCACGCACCTGGCCGCCACGATCACCGACGGCACCGGTTCGCTGGTCATCATCGACCTGCGCAGCTACCAGGTCCAGCAGGTCATCGGCAGCTCCACCGGCGTCAACCTGAAGATCAGCGGCAACGACGTCGGCCAGGGCTCGCCGACCTACTCCCCCGACGGCAAGTCGATGTGGATCGGGCGCACCGACGGCTACACCAAGTTCACGGTGAACGCCGACGGCACGCTGGCCAACCCGGTCAACGTGGCGATCCCGGCCAACGGCTCGATGCACGCGCTGTCGGCCAAGGCGGTCTTCTCCGCCGACGGCTCGACCGTGTACGCGGCGGTCAACGGCCAGAACCGGGTCGTGGCCATCGACGCGGCGACCGGCGCCATCGGGCAGAGCTGGAACACCGGCATCGCCCCGCGCGGCATGGTCATGGTCGGCGGCAAGCTCTACGTGAGCAACGAGGGCGGCCGCACCGCCGTCGCCGGCGACACCACGATCAACTCGTACGGCACCCAGGTGCCGGCGAACCCGGCGACCGGGTCGTCCACGACCGGCACCGTCAGCGTCATCGACACCGCCGACGCGTCGGCGGCCGTCGGCAGCATCAACGTCGGGCTGCACCCGACCGCCGTGTACGCGTCCGGCAAGACGCTGTTCGTCGCCAACACCAGCAGCAACAGCGTCTCGGTCATCGACACCGCCAAGAACAAGGTGGTCCAGACGATCTCGACCCAGCCGTGGCCGGAGGCCTCGGTCGGTTACGAGCCGGACGCGATCTCGCTGACCCCCGACGGCCACCTGCTGGTGACCCTCGGCCGGGCCAACGCGGTGGCGGTCTACCGCTTCACCTCGGCGCAGCAGCCGGCCAGCTACGTGGGCCTGCTGCCGACCGACTACTTCCCGGCCGAGGTGGCCACGGTCGGCAACCAGATCGTGGTGGCCAACACCCGCGGCATCGACGCGCTGCGCCCGACCGTCGCGGCCGGCCACGGCACCCACGACACCACCAGCAGCCTGACCCGGTTCACGCTGCCCAGCGACCAGGCGATCCGCAGCTACACGGGCAAGGTCTTCCAGTACAACGGCTGGACGAACAAGGCCGTGCAGTACGCGAAGGACAACGGCCGCAAGAAGGCGGTTCCGGTCCCGGCGCAGATCGGCGACCCGTCGACGATCAAGCACGTGTTCCTGATCGTCAAGGAGAACCGGACCTACGACCAGGACTTCGGCGACGTCAAGAGCGGCAACGGTGAGCCGGCGCTGGCCCAGTTCGGACAGGCGGTGACCCCGAACCAGCACGCGATGGTCAACCAGTTCGGGTTGTACGACAACTCCTACGACCCGGCCACCAACTCGGCCGAGGGTCACAACTGGCTGATGCAGGCCGACAACCCGGAATACACCGAATCCTCGGCCGGGGAGTACCTGCGCAGCTACGACACTGAGGACGACGCGCTGGGCCACCAGAGCTCCGGTTTCCTCTGGACAGGTGCCCAGGCGGCCGGGCAGACGGTGCGGGAC
>JBOHCW010000595.1:0-17335 GCA_050725375.1 Actinocrinis sp.
GACGGGAGCCGCCGAGGGCCCGGAGGCCGGCGCGCCGTGGATCCTGTCCGCGCGCTCCGCCGAGGCACTGCGAGCCCAGGCCGGCGCCCTCTCCCGGCACCTCGCGCGGCGGGACGACGTGCGGACGGCCGACGTCGCGCTCTCGCTGCTGCGCACGCGGGCCTGCTTCGAGCACCGCGCGGTGCTGTTCGGCGCGGACAAGCACGAACTGGCCGGCGGCTTGGACTCGCTAGCGGCAAGCTGCCCGGACGGCTCCGTGGTGGCCGGCGCGGTAGTCGCCGGCCGGCGTGCCTTCGTCTTCCCGGGCCAGGGTTCGCAGTGGGCTGGTATGGGCGGCGAATTGGCCGGCGCGTCTGCGGTCTTCGCGCGACGACTGGCCGAATGCGCACAGGCACTTGAACCGTACATCGACTACTCGCTGCTCGACGTGCTGCGTGAGGCTCCCGGAGCCCCCGGCCTGGAGCGGGTCGACGTAGTGCAGCCGGCCTTGTGGGCGATGATGGTCTCCCTCGCCGAGCTGTGGAAATCCGAAGGCGTCGAGCCCGACCTGGTGATCGGCCACTCCCAGGGCGAGATCGCCGCCGCGACCTTCGTCGGAGCGCTGTCCCTCGACGACGGCGCGAGGGTCGTGGCCCTGCGCAGCCGCGCCATCGCGGACCTGCCCGGCGGCGGGATGCTCTCGGTCGCGCTGCCCGCTGAGACCGTGTCGCAGCGCATTGACGGCGCCGGGCAGCTGACCCTCGCCGCGGTGAACGGACCGCGCTCCGCGGTCGTCTCGGGGCCGGTCGCGCAACTCGAGCGGCTGAGCGCCGAGCTGAAGGCCGAGGACGTCCGCACCAAGCTGATCCCGGTCAACTACGCCTCGCACTCGCCGGCGGTCGACGTGCTGCGTGAGCGTCTGCTCGAGGATCTGGAGCCCATCCGCCCCGCCTCGGTGCCGACCGCTTTCATCTCGACGCTCACCGGCGCGCCCCTGGACACCGCGGAACTCGGCGCACGCTACTGGTTCGAGAGTCTGCGCCAGCCGGTGCGCTTCGCCGAGGCGGTACGCCGGGCACTGGTCGAGGACACCGGCCTGTTCATCGAGTGCAGTCCGCATCCGGTGCTGGTGACCGGTATCGAGGAGAGCATCGAGGACTGCGACGCGCCTTCAGTCGTCGTCAGCACCTTGGCGCGCACTGACGGCGGCCTGGAACGAGTGCGGCGAAGCCTCGCCGAAGCATACGTACACGGGGCCGAGGTCGACTGGGAACGGCATTGCGCGCTGCCAGGGGCCGAACTGGTCGACTTGCCCACCTACGCGTTCCAGCGCGAGCGCCACTGGCTGGCCGGAGCCGACCGGATCGATGCCGCGCCGCCGGTCCTCGCATCGCCCGGTGCCACCGTCGAGCCCGTGGCTGTGGCCGCGGAGCCCGCCGCGACCCCAGTCACCGGTCGGATGAGCTTGCCGCAACTGCGCAAACTCGTGCTCGCAGCTACCGCGGACATCCTCGGGCACAACGACTCGCGCGCCGTCGACCCGCGGCGCAGCTTCAAGGAACTCGGCTTCGACTCGGCAGCGACCGTCGAGCTGCGCAACCGGCTCAAGGCAGCGACCGGGCTGCGACTGCCCACCACGGTGCTCTACGACTTCCCGACCCCGCAGCGGCTCGCCGGCCACCTACACACGGCTCTCGACGGCGCGCCGGCCGCGCGGGAATCGGCGGACGCGCCACCGGCGTCGACCGCCGCCGCCGACCCGGACTGTGTTGTCAGCGATCCGATCGCGATCGTCGCGATGGGCTGCCGCTATCCCGGCGGGGTCGAGTCGCCCGAGGACCTGTGGCAGCTGGTGGCGACCGGCACCGACGCGACCTGCGAGCTGCCCGCCAACCGCGGCTGGGACATGGACGCCCTGCTCGGTTCGGGCCCGGACGAGCCCGGCACCTGCGCCACCCGCCGCGGCGGCTTCCTGCTCGACGCGGACCGGTTCGACGCGGCGTTCTTCGGTCTGAGCCCGCGCGAGGCCCTGGCGATGGATCCGCAGCAGCGGCTGCTGCTGGAGACCGCGTGGGAGTGCCTTGAGCGGGCCGGCCTCGATCCCGCCGCCCTCGCCGGATCGGCGACCGGTGTCTACGTCGGCGCCATGTCCACCGACTACGGTCCGCGCCTGCACCAGCCCACCGGCCTCGTCGACGGCCATCTGCTCACCGGCACCGCGCTGAGCGTGGCCTCCGGCCGCATCGCCTACACCTTTGGGTTGCAGGGTCCTGCGATCACCGTGGACACGGCTTGTTCCTCCTCGCTCGTGGCCATCCAGCTCGCGACGCAGGCGCTGCGGCGCGGCGAGTGCGCTCTCGCGCTGGCCGGCGGCGTCACCCTGATGGCGAATCCGGGCAACCTGGTCGAGTTCAGCCGGCAGAACGGCCTGGCCGCCGACGGCCGCGCCAAGGCGTTCTCCGCGGACGCCGACGGAACCGCCTTCGCCGAAGGCGCCGGGATGCTGCTGCTCGAACGGCTTTCCGACGCCCGCCGCAACGGACACCCGGTGCTCGCGGTGATCCGCGGCGGGGCGGTGAACCAGGACGGCGCGAGCAACGGCCTGACCGCGCCGAACGGGCAGGCGCAGGAGCAGGTCATCCGCAAGGCGCTCGCGGACGCCGGGCTCTCACCGCAGGACGTCGACGCGGTGGAGGCGCACGGCACCGGCACCGAGCTGGGCGACCCGATCGAGGCAAACGCGCTGATCGCCACCTATGGCGGCGGGCCGGCCGACCAGCCGGTGTGGCTCGGCTCGGTGAAGTCGAACATCGGCCACACGCAGGCCGCCGCCGGAGTCGCCGGCGTCATCAAGACGGTGATGGCGATGCGTAACAGCACCCTGCCGCGCACTCTGCATGCCGAGCAGCCGACACCGAAGGCCGATTGGGAGAACGGCCGGGTGCGGCTGCTCACCGAGAACCAGCCGTGGCCGCTGACGCACCGCCCGCGCCGGGCCGCGATATCCAGCTTCGGCATCAGCGGCACGAACGCGCACCTCATCCTTGAGGCCGCACCCGCCGACGAGCGGCCGGTCGCATCGCAGAACACTGGCGAGCCGCTGGTCTGGGTTTTGTCGGCCCGCAGCGACGCATCGCTGCGCGGGTACGCCGAGCGGCTTGGCGAATTCGCCGCGACCGCCTCGGAGGAGGATCTGGCCGCCGCCGGCCCGTCGCTCGCGCGCCGCCCCGCCTTCGCTCACCGCGCGGTAGTCGTCGCCGCGGATCGCGATGAGCTGTGCGCCGCGCTGCACGAACTGTCCACCGCACGGCCGCACGCCGCCCTAGCGACCGGCGTCGCGCACGCCGCGGCCGAGCCGGTTTTCGTCTTCCCCGGCCAAGGTTCGCAATGGTCTGGCATGGCAGCCGAACTACTCGACCACAGTGAGCTCTTCGCCGCGAGCATGCGCCGCTGCGACGAAGCGCTGGCCCCGCACACGGGATGGACCGCGAGCGCGGTGCTGCGCGGCGAGCCGGGGGCGCCGGCGCTCAGCGGTTCCGACGTGATCCAGCCCGTGCTCTTCGCGGTGGCCGTTTCGCTGGCCGCGCTGTGGCGCTCGGTCGGCCTCGAACCAGCGGCGGTGGTCGGCCACTCCCAGGGCGAGATCCCCGCGGCGCTGCTCGCCGGCGCCCTGGACCTCGACGACGCGGCGCGGCTGGTCGCGGCGCGCAGCCAGGTGATCGGATCGATCGACGGCACCGGCGCGATGCTCTCCGCGGTGCTGCCGGTCGAGCGGGTCCGAGAGCTGATCGAGCCGTGGGCGGGACGGCTGTGGGTGGCCCTGCACAACGGGCCTAACAGCACGGTCATCGGCGGCGACCCGGACGCGGTCGAGGAGTTCGAGAAGGCATGGGGCGCGGAGGTGCAGCTGCGCCGCGCCGCCCTGGACTACGCGGCGCACACCCCGCACATCGCCGGGATCCGCGACGAACTGATGAGCCGCATCAACGGCGTGCGGCCGCGCGTGGCTGAGCACGGCGAGGCGGAACTGCCGTTCTACTCCTCCTACGCCGGCGGCCTGCTGCCCGGCGAGCAGCTGACCGCGTCGCACTGGTACGAGAGCTTGGCCGGCCAGGTGCGCTTCGACACCGCGATCCGCGCCTTCGCCGAGCACGCCGCGCACGGTGGGCACGAGCGTCCGCTGTTCATCGAGGTAAGCCCGCATCCGATCCTGGTCGGCGACATCCGCGATGTGCTCGCGGACGCGCAGTTCGAGGGAGCGGCGGTCGGTTCGCTGCGGCGAAACTCGGGCGGCGCGCGCCAGTTCGCCGCCGCGGCCGCGCAGGCGTACGTTCACGGCGCCCCGGTCGCGTGGCCGGCGCTGGTCGGCCAGGCGTCGCGGCACGTGGAGCTGCCGACTTACGCGTTTGATCGCAAACGCTTCTGGCTCGACGGCGGCGAATCCGCCCGGCCCGGCATCGACACGCCGCGCCATCCGCTGCTGGGCGCAGCCGTGCCCACGGCCCGAGACGGCGGTCTGCTGCTCGCCGGGCGGCTGTCGCTCGCCTCGACTCCGTGGCTGGCCGACCACGCCGTCGCCGGCTCGGTGCTGCTGCCGGGCACCGCGTTCGTTGACCTCGTACTCGAGGCGGCGCAGCAGGTCGGCGCGGCCCGGATCGACGACCTCGTACTCGAGGCGCCGCTGATCCTGCCCGAGCACGGCGCCGTGGAGATCCAGCTCGCGGTGGCAGGGCTCGACGATGCGGGGCGCCGCCCGGTATCAGTGCACTCCCGCACCGCGGGCGATCCGGAGGCCGAATGGCTCCGGCACGCGACCGGCACGCTCGCCTCGCGCAGCGCCCCAGAGCACGAATTCGCAGACGAGGAGGAACCGCTCGTCGCCTGGCTGCCGACCGGCGCCGTACCGCTGGATCTCACCGCGGCCTACGACCGGCTCGCCGAGTACGGCTACGACTACGGACCTGTTTTCCAGGGTCTCGTGGCCGCGTGGCGTGCCGGAACCGATCTCTACGCCGAGGTGCGCCTCCCGGAACCGGCCGCGAGCGACGCGGGCGCGTTCGTCCTGCACCCTGCCCTGCTCGACGCGGTGCTGCACGCCCTTCTGCTCGACGGCGCGACACCCGGCGACGAATCCGGTCTGCTGCTGCCGTTCTCCTGGACCGGCGTGGAGCTTGACGTCGCCGGCCCGCGAGAGTTGCGCGCACGACTGCGCGGCGCCGCGACGGAAGGCGTCGACGTCACCATCTTCGACGCGGCTGGAAAGCGCGTCGGCGCGGTCCGCGAGCTGGTCCTGCGCCGCGCGCCGAAGAATGTCGGCCCGCAGGGTTCCGCGACCGACGCTCAAGGATTGTTCGAGCTGCGCTGGACGGATGCCGGTCTGGCCGCCGCGCATGTCTCCGGGCGCCCCTGGGCAGTGCTCGGCGCCGGCGCGCGAGCCGAGGAGGTCAGCGCCCAGCTGAGGGCGGCCGGCTTTGGTGCCCCGCTGCACTACGACCTGCCCTCCGTCGCCGACCTGTCCGTGGCCGCGGTCCCGCAAGTCGTCGTCGTGCCCTTTGTCCCGGACCCCGACGACGAGCGCGAGGACCCGGCGTATGCCGCACGCGAGGCGCTGACCGCGCTACTCGACTTGACGCAGCAGTGGCTCGCCGACGAGCGGCTTGCCGACTCGCAGCTGCTCGTACTGGCCGACCGCCGGTCGCCCGCGACGGCAGCACTGTGGGGATTCGTCCGCTCGGCGCAGGCCGAGCACCCGGGCCGGTTCGCCGTGGCCGATCCGGGCCGGGACGCCGAGGCTTGGCCGCTGCTCGCCGCCGCCCTGGACGCGGGCGAGGCGCAGTGCGCCATCGAGGACGGCAAGATCCTGATACCCCGGCTCGCCCGCCACACCGCCGCGGCCCAGCCGCTGCAGACCGACCTGACGACGGGCACCGTCCTGATCACCGGAGGAACCGGCGGCGTCGGCGCACTGGTCGCGCTGCGCCTGGCCGAGCGGCACGGCGTCAGGGATCTGCTGCTGGTCTCCAGACGCGGCGCCGACGCGCCCGAGGCCTCCGAGCTGGTAGCCAAGCTCGAAACGCTGGGTGTTACGGTCCGCGTGGCCGCGTGCGACATCGGCAACAGCAGGGCGCTGACACGCCTGCTGGCGTCCGTGCCCGAGGATCGGCCGCTGTCCGCCGTCATCCACGCCGCCGGCGTGTTGGACGACTCGACGGTGCAGAGCCTTTCCTCCGCGCAGATCGACGCCGTGCTGCGGCCCAAGGCGGAAGCGGCCTGGCTGCTGCATCGCCTCACCGCCGAGACGCCGCTGCGCGCCTTCGTGCTCTTCTCCTCGATCACCGGCGTCGTCGGCAGCGCCGGACAGGCCAACTACGCGGCAGCCAACGCCTTCCTCGACGCCCTCGCCGCGCGGCGACGCGACATGGGCCTTGCCGCGATCTCGATCGCCTGGGGATTGTGGGCGATGGACGGCGGAATGGGCGCCGGACTGTCGACGGCCGATCTGGCCAGGCTTTCCCGCGTCGGCGGCTCCCTCAACGCGGACCAGGCACTCGATCTGCTTGACGCGGCGCTGGAGCAGGCAGCCGACAGCGCGCCGCTGCTGGTCGCGTCCCGCTGGGATCCGTCCGATCTGCGCGGGGACATCTCGGGGGCGTTGCTCGGCCTCGTGCGCACGCCGCGCCGGCCCGCCGGTACCGGCCGCCGGTCCTCGGCTGACGCGGCGTCAGGAACATCAGGAACGTCAGGAACCGGCGGGATCGGGACTGGGACCGGGATCGGGACAGGCATCAGCGCTGCTTCATCAGCAGCCGATTCCGCCCAGGCGGCCGCCGGTCTCGCGAGCCGGCTGGCGGCCCTCGACCCGGCCGCCGCCCGGCAGACGGTCCTGGAACTGGTGCGCACCCACGTCGCCGCGGCGCTGGCCCACGGCAGCCCCGCCGACGTGGAGGTGGACCGGCCTTTCATCGAACTCGGACTCGACTCGCTCACCTCCGTCGAGTTGCGCAACCGGCTCGGCGCGGCCACCGGCCTGCGGCTGCCCGCGACGCTCGTGTTCAACACGCCCACGGTCGCGGGCGTGACCGACTACCTCATCAGGGAGCTGGCACCCGCCGCGCCGGAGCCCGACCGGGTGTTGAGCGAGGCGCTCGAGCGGATCTCCGCCGACCTCGAGCGTGCCGACGCCGGACAGCGTGACCGAGTCGAGGCGGTGCTGCGTTCCGCCCTGAGCCGGCTGCGCGGCGGCAACGGCGACGCGGCGGCCCTCGAACCCGGCTTCGGCGACGACGCGCTCGGCTCAGCCTCCGACGAAGAGATCTTCCGATTTATCGACAACCGGATCTGACGACCGGCTCCGACGACCGGCTCCCAAGTCGGCTCAGACGGCGTACCGACCACATTCCCACCAGGGGAAGCGAGACAGCGATGGCAACCGAGGACAGGCTCCGCGAGTACCTCCGCCGGGCGACGACCGACCTGGCCGACGCGCGGCGCCGGCTGGCCGACTCCGACGCGCGTGCGCACGAGCCGATCGCCGTCGTCGGCATGGCCTGCCGCTACCCGGGCGGCATCGCGGCGCCGGAACAGCTGTGGGAGCTTGTGGACCAGGGCGCGGACGCGACCAGCGCGTTCCCGACCGACCGCGGCTGGGACCTGGAGCGGCTCTACGACCCGGACCCCGACGTTCCGGGCACCACCTACGCCCGCAAGGGCGGCTTCCTACGCGAACCGGGCGGCTTCGACGCGCCGTTCTTCCACCTGAGCCCGCGCGCCGCGCTGGCCACCGACCCGCACCACCGGCTCTTCCTCGAGGCCGCATGGGAGGCGTTCGAGCGCGCCGGAGTCGACCCGGCCGCGCTGCGCGGAACACGCACCGGCGTGTGGGCGGGGATGATGTACGACTACTACTCCGCCCAGTTCCTCGGCGCGATGCCGGACGGCCTGGACGGCACGGTGCTGATTTCCGGCGCGCCGAGCATGCTCTCCGGCCGCGTGTCTTACACCTTCGGGCTCGAAGGCCCTGCGGTGAGCCTCGACACCGCCTGCTCCTCCTCCCTGGTGGCGATCCACCTCGCGGTCCAAGCACTGCGCAGCGGCGAGTGCCCGCTGGCGCTGGCCGGCGGTGTGACGGTGATGGCGGTGCCGGACCCGTTCGTCGAGTTCTCCCGGCAGCGCGCGCTGGCCCCGGACGGGGTGTGCAAGGCGTTCTCCGACGACGCCGACGGAGCCGTGTGGGCCGAGGGCGTCGGCGTGTTGCTGCTGGAACGGGTGTCCGACGCGCGGCGCAACGGACATCGGATCTTCGGCCTGATCCGCGGTACTGCGGTGAACCAGGACGGCGCCAGCAACGGAATGACCGCGCCCAACGGCGCTTCGCAGGAGCGCGTGATCCGGCAAGCGCTGGCAGACGCCAGGTTGAGCGGGGCCGACGTCGACGCCATGGAGGCGCACGGCACCGGAACGCCGCTCGGAGACCCGATCGAGGCCACCGCGGTGCTGTCCGCGTACGGCCGCGACCGCTCCGCGGATCGGCCGCTCTGGCTCGGCTCGGTCAAGTCGAACATCGGTCACACCCAGGCGGCGGCGGGGATCGCCGGAATCATCAAGCTGCTGATGGGCATGCAGCATGGCCGGCTGCCGCGCACGCTCCATGTCTCCGAACCCACCCACCATGTCGACTGGTCGTCAGGAACGGTACGGCTGCTCACCGAGCAGCAGCCCTGGCCGCGCCGGGAAGGCGAGCGGCGCCGCGCCGGGGTGTCCTCGTTCGGCATCAGCGGGACGAACGCGCACGTCATCCTCGAGGAAGCGCCCGACCTCGAACCGCAGCCACAGCCACAGCCACAGTCGCAGCCGCGGCAAGCCACCGTTGACGACGGCGGTCCGGTGGCCTGGATACTCACCGCGCGCACCGAGACCTCGCTGCGCGCAGCCGCCCGCCGGTTGCGCGATCACGTCGCCGCCGACGCGCCGGTGCGCCCGCTCGACATTGCGCGGAGCCTGGCCACGACCCGTGTCCGCTTCGAACACCGCGCAGTCGTCGTCGGCCGGGAGCGCGCCGAACTGCTCGACGCGCTCGCCGCGGTCACTGACGGCGCTCCGAACGCGGCGGTCGCCCGGGGCACCGCCGCGAACCGGCGGCCGAAGACCGCGTTCCTGTTCACCGGCCAGGGCGCCCAGCGACCCGGAATGGGCCGCGAACTCTACCGGCGCTTCCCCGTCTTCGCGGCGGCCTTCGACGAGGTCTGCGCCGCCCTCGATCCGCACCTCGACCGGCCGCTACACCAGGTGATGTGGACCGAGCCCGCGAGCGCGGGCGCCGCGGCGCTCGACCAGACGCGCTACACGCAGCCCGCCTTGTTCGCCTATGAGGTCGCCGCGTTCCGGCTGCTCGGCTCGCTGGGCCTCGCTCCGGACCGGGTAGCCGGGCACTCCGTGGGCGAGATCGCCGCCGCGTACATCGCCGGGGTCTGGGACCTGGCCGACGCGGCGCGGATGGTGGCCACCAGGGCGCGGCTGATGCAGGAGTTGCCGTCCCGGGGCGCCATGGTGGCGATCGCGGCGACCCCGCAGGAACTGCTGCCGCTGCTGAGCGGGCGCGAGCACCTGGTCGGGATCGCGGCGGTCAATGGCCCCGCCGACGTGGTGGTCTCCGGCGACGAGGAGACCTGCCTGCACATCGCCGAGCACTGGCGCGGCCTCGGCCGGCGCGTCAAGCGGCTGACGGTCAGTCACGCGTTCCACTCGCCGCTGATGGAGCCGATGGTCGAGGCGTTCGCCGCCGAACTCAAGGCGCTGACCTTCAACGAGCCGTCGCTCGCGTACGAGACCGATCTCGGCGCGGACCGCCGCTGGACCGAGCCCTCGTACTGGACCGACCAGATCCGCCAGGCGGTCGGCTTCGCCCCGGCCGTGGAACGGCTGGCAGGCGCAGGCGTCGAGCTGTACATCGAGGTGGGGCCGCAGGCGGTGCTGTCCGGCATGGTCCGGGCCGTGCTTCCCGAGGCGGGCGCGGCGGTAGCGGCGACCTCCCGGCGTAACCAGAGCGAGCCCGCCGCGCTGCTGAGCTGTCTGGCCGACGCGTTCGCGGTCGGCGCGGACGTCGCGTGGGACCAGCTGACTGCCGGCGGCGAGACGGTAGACCTGCCGACCTATGCGTTCGACCACGAGCGCTACTGGTTGATCCGTCAGCCCGCCCGGGCCGATGTCTCCAAAGCCGGATTGCGCGACGCCGGTCACCCGTTGCTGCGCGCGGCCGTCGACATCGCGGGCGGCGGCGCGGTGGCTACCGGCCGACTGGGCATCGCGGACCTGCCGTGGCTGGCCGACCACGCCATCGGCGGAAGCGTCGTGGTGCCCGGGTCCGCGCTGCTGGACCTGGTGGCGCAGCTCGGTGCCGAGGCTGGTTACGCGGCAGTCGCCGAGCTGACCTTCGAAGCCCCGCTCGTGCTGCCCGCCGAGGGAGATCTCGCGCTGCAAGCCGTGCTTGACGGCGACGATCACTCGGTACGCGTGTATGCCCGTGCCGACGACGAGGCGCCCTGGACCCGCCATGCCAGCGCCGTGCTGTCGCGCGACGCGGCTGCTGCCTCGCCCTGCGCCTGGGCTGAGGTGTGGCCGCCGCCGCAGGCCGACCCGGTCGCCTTCGAGGGCGCCTACGACCGCCTGGCCGAACTCGGTTACGAATACGGACCCGCGTTCCGCGGCGTGCGTGCGGCCTGGCGGCGCGGCGACGAGCTGTTCACCGAGGTCGGCGTGCCGGAGCAGGCCGCGGCACCTGGCTTCGGGGTGCACCCCGTGCTGCTCGACTCCGCCTTCCACCCCTACGTCTTCGAGGGCGGTTCCGAACAGCTGCGTCTGCCGTTCGTGTTCCGCGGCGTGCGGATCGACGCCACCGGCGCGGAGGTGCTGCGGGTCAGACTCACCGCGGACGGACCGGATGGCCTGCGCGTCGAGGCCGCTGACGAGAGCGGGCGGCGGGTGCTGGCGATCGACGAGCTGCGAGTGCGGCCGATCTCGATCAGCGCACTGCTGGCATCGCTGGGCGCCGCGACGGGACTGGCCGGCTACCACGGCTTGGAATGGACCGAGCTGCCGGCCGTGTCAGAACCCGATGACGGACCCGCATGGGTCGCGCTCGGAAGTCCGATTGCCGGCCTTACCTCGTACGCCGATTTGGACGAGTTGGCTACAGCCGTCGAGTCGGGTCAGGCCGCCGACTTCGTAGTGGTGGACTGCGCGGAGCCGGCTGCTGATGACGAGCCGTCGTTCGATACCGCGGCCGCGGCCTTCGAGATCACCGGCCGTGCACTCGACCTGATCCAGCGGTGGATAGCGGACGAGCGCTTCGGCTCGCGCCGCCTCATCTTCCGGACCGAGCCCGAACCCCTGGTCGGCGCGGCGGTGATCGGCCTGGTGCGCACCGCGCTGGCCGAGCAGCCCGGACGCTTCGGCCTGGTGCGTGGTCGCGTCGGGCTCGGTCCGGTTGGTCCGCTCGCCGCCGCCTTCGCGGCGGGCGAGGCCGAATGTCTCGTCGAGCGGGACAGGATCCTGGTGCCGCGGATCGCCCGCCGCCGACCGCTTGAATCTCAATCGGCTGACCTGTCGGGAGGTACCGCGCTCGTCACCGGCGGCACCGGTGGCCTCGGCGCGCTCGTCGCGCAGCGGCTGGTCGAGCGATTCGGTGTACGGGATCTGATTCTTACCTCGCGTCGCGGCCCGGACGCGCCGGGCGCCGCGCAGCTGGCGGATCGGCTGCGCGGTTGCGGCGCCGCCACGGTGCGGATCGAGGCCTGCGACACCGCCGACCGGGTCGCGGTCCAGCGACTGCTCGGCTCGATTCCGGAAGACCGGCCGCTGACCGTGGTCGTGCACGCCGCCGGGGTCCTGCGCGACGCGGTACTCAGCGCGCAGAGCCCTGATTCGGTCGGCGAGGTCTTCCGGCCGAAGGTCGACGCGGCGTGGCTGCTGCACGAGCTGACCGCCGACCTGCCGCTGCGCGCGTTCGTCCTGTTCTCGTCGATCGCCGGCGTGCTCGGCAACCCGGGGCAGGCCAACTACTCCGCCGCGAACGGCTTCCTCGACGCGCTGGCCGGGTACCGCAGGCGTCGCGGCCTCGTCGGGACCTCGGTGGCGTGGGGACCGTGGTCCGGCGCGGCCGGAATGGCGGCCGGACTGTCGGCGGCGCACGAGGCGCGGCTGTCGCGCGCGGGAATCTCGGCGCTCTCCGAGCAGCAGGGCCTCGACCTGTTCGACGCGGCGCTGCTCGACGACCTTGCCGGAGGCGAGCCGCTGGTGGTGGCCTCGCGATGGAACACCGCGGCGCTGCGTACCCGCGCGCAGGCCGGCGACGAGATACCGGCACCGCTGCGCGGGCTGGTCCGCATCCCGTCGCGCGCCGTAGCGACAGCCGGGTCGGGTGCGGCCGGGTCAGGCGCGGCCAGAGCGCGCGGAGCACAAGCCGGTCTGGCGCAGCGCCTGGCGGACCTCTCCGCCGACGACGCGCACCAGGCGGCGCTGCATTACGTCCGCGGCCATGTCGCCGCGGTGCTCGCCTACGGTTCCGCGGACGCGGTCCCCGCCGACCGCACCTTCAGCGAGCTCGGCTTCGACTCGCTCAACGCGGTCGAGCTGCGCAACCGCCTCAACGCCGAGAACGGCCTCGCGCTCCCGCCGACACTGGTCTTCGACCACCCGACGGCCGCCGACCTGGCCGAGCACCTGCGCCGCGAACTGGCCCCGGCCGCGCCCGACCCGGCGGACGCGCTGTGCGGCGCGCTGCGCCAGTTCGCGCCGCAGCTCGACGAGGCCGGCGACGCGGCGCGCGAACGCCTCGCCGCCGAGCTGGAGGCGTTGCTGGTCCGACTCGGCCCGGGGACCGGCGTGCTATCGGACCTCGACCGGCTCGACGCCGCGTCGGACGAGGAGATCTTCGAGTTCATCGACAGCCAGCTGTGACGCGCCGGTACCCGCAACACGCGGCAGGACAGGGGAAGAGTGCAATGGCAGGCGAGGACAAGCTCCGCGACTATCTCAAGCGGGTCACGGTCGATCTGGCCGAGGCGCGCCGCAAGCTGGCCGAGGCGGACGCGCGCCGCTACGAGCCCATCGCGATCGTCGGCATGGCCTGCCGGTATCCGGGCGCGGACTCGGTCGACGACTTCTGGGCGGCGCTGGCCGCGGGCAGTTGCGCGGTCGCCGACGACGTGCCCGGCGGCCGCTACGACCTCGGTCCCTACGAGGAGAGCTGCGGCGTGTATACCCGCCGCGGGGCGTTCTTGTCCGACATCGCCAGCTGGGATGCCCGGTTCTTCGGCTCGTCGGCGCGCGAGGCACTGCGGATGGACCCGCATCAACGCCTGCTGATGGAGCTGTTCTGGGAGGCGATGGAGGACGCCGGCACACCGCCGCCGAGCCTTGAGGGCAGCCGCACCGCGGTGATGGTCGGATTCTCCGACCCGTTCCAGTACGGCCGGATCCAGGCTGAGCAGGAGGGCGTGCGCTTCGCCGTCGACCCGTACGCCGCGCAGGGCAGCTCAATGAGCGTGGTGGCGGGGCGGCTGGCCTATCACTTCGATCTGCGCGGGCCGACGCTTGCGCTCGACACCGCCTGCTCCTCGTCCTTGGTGGCCGTGCACCAGGCGGGGGAGGCGCTGCGGCGCGGCGAGTGCGATCTGGCGCTGGCCGGTGCGGCATCGCTCGTGATCCACCCGGACATGTACGTGAACGGGTGCTCGACATCAATGTTCGCGCCGGACGGATTGTGTAAGACCTTTGACGCGAATGCGGACGGCTATGTGCTCGGCGAGGGCGGTGGCGTCGTCGTGCTCGAACGGCTGTCTGACGCACTGCGCACGGGCCACCGCATCCACGCGGTCATCCGCGGATCGGCGGTCAACCAGGACGGCCGCAGCAACGGCCTGACCGCGCCGAACCGCGCGGCGCAGGTGGACGTCATCCGGCGGGCGCAAGCCGCGGCGCGCGTGACTCCGGATGAGGTGGTCTACGTCGAGGCGCACGGATCGGGCACGAAGCTCGGCGACGCGATCGAACTCGGTGCGCTCGGCGATGTGTTCGGGGCCCGCTCGCCTGAGCGGCCACTGCACGTAGGAGCCGTGAAGAGCAACATCGGCCACACCCAGGCCGCGGCCGGCATGGCCGGGCTGATAAAGACCACGCTGGTGTTGAAGCGCGGTCTCGTCCCGCCGAATGTCAATATCGCGCAGCTGTCTGAGACCGCGCTCGCGGCAGGCGACATCCGGCCGGCGACCGGCACGGTTCCGCTCCCAGTCGGGGACGGCACGCAGGTCGTCGGGGTGAGTTCCTTCGGCTGGTCCGGGACGAACGCGCATGTCGTCCTGGAGGCCGCGCCTGCTGCCGATGCTGAAGTGAAGGAGGAGACGTCCGGGCGGGACAGTGCGCGGATTCAACTGCTGCCGGTCTCGGCGGCCGACGAGGCAGCGCTGCGGCAGCACCTTTCGCGGCTCGCGGACGGTCTCGGCGAATCAGCCCTCGCAGACGTCGCGTTCACCTTGCAGAGCGGCCGGGCGGAACACGAATACCGCCGCGCGGTCATCGCCACCGACGGCGCACAGGCGGCGGCGCGGCTGGCGGAGGCCTCGGGCCTGCCGGCAGTTCGGCGACTGAAGAACACCCCGCGCGTGGCCTTCCTGCTCCCCGACGCCGGTGAAGTGAGCCCGGCTCTCGGAGTTGAGCTCTATGGCAGCGATCCGGTGTTCGCAGAAGCCGTGGATGCTTGCGCAGCACTGGCCGCTGAGCGCTTTGGCACTGACTTGCGCCCGCACTTCGCCGGTGGCGCCGTCGCGGACGCCGGTTCGAGGCGGCTGCTCGCATTCGTGGTCGAGTACGCGTTGGGCCGCGCGATGGAACGGCGTGGTGTAATCCCGCATCTGGTGCTCGGAACGGGAATCGGCGCCTTGGTCGCCGACTGTCTGACCGGTGAGCTAAGCCTCGAAGACGCTCTGCGCGGCGCGATCACTGCCGCCGATGTGGATGCGGGCGCGGACGGCCATGCAGAGGCAGTCGCGGACGTGAACGCCGAGCAAGACCCGACAGCGGACGCGGTGAGCTGGAACCACCAGGCCGATCGTATCGCCGCGAACGCGCAGGTGTGTATCGAACTCGGTCCCGGCAGCGAAGACGCGGACGCACGTGTACTGATAAGCGGTTCGGACGGGACGCAGGGACCGATCGTCCTCAACGCCCTGCCGGAAGCCGACGAGAGCGAATCGGCGCGTCTGCTTACGGTATTCGGCCGACTCTGGGAACTCGGCGTCGCATTGGACTGGGACGCGGTGCGCGGCGATCGCGCCGGTCGCGGCCAGATCGTTCGACTTCCCGCGTATCCGTTCCAGCGTCAGCGGTTCTGGCCCGAGCCCATCGCGAAGTCGCAGCAGCAGGGGGAGTCGCGGCGGCGGCAGGAGGAGCAGGAGCACGAGCGGGAGAACGAGCAGCAGCGGTCCGGAGGCAGCGCTGAGCACGTCGAGCTGCTGAAGCGCCGCTGGACTGAGTCCGTGGCTCAGAGCCCTTCGACGCTGTCTGGTCGATTCGTGCTGCTCGCCGACGCTGGCGGCATCGCTGACGCGCTGGCGCGCCAACTGCGCGGCGAGGGCGTTCAGGTCATCGTGGCGCGATCGAACGAGGAACTGGCCGACGAGGAGCTGGCTGGCGAAGAACTGCGTGATGAGGACGGAACGCTGACGATCGTCGACCTCTCAGCGGTGGAGGAGCGCGACGAATTGCCCGCCGTGCTCGGCGCATCGCGTTCGCTAGCGCGCTGGGGGAGCGGTGGCAGGCAAGGCGTTCGCGTTCTTCTCGCTACTCGCGGCGGGCACGAAGTCCTTGATGGCGAACCGGCGGATCCGGCTCAATCAGCAGTCGCGGTTCTGCCCGTCGTCGCGGCACAGGAATACCTGAGCCTTGACGTGCGCGGCGTCGACCTCGATCCGGCCAGTGCTGCCGCAGAGGCAGCGGAAGACTTGCTCAACGAGCTTCGTACGCCGACAGGCGACGCCCTGGTCGCCTACCGCGCCAGGACCCGGTACGCGCCCGATTACACGCCTGGTTACACGTCTGCGTCAGCCAATGACGCCGCTGGTTCGCACGACGCGCAGGTGGTTCGCTCCAGCGGTACCTACCTGATCACTGGCGGACTCGGCGACATCGGCCTGACGCTGGCCGAGCACCTTGTGCGCAGCGGAGCGGGCGCCATCGTGCTGACGAGTCGTGGGGGAGTGTCCGACGAGCCGTCAGATCCGCGCCTTGCCGCAGTCAACCGGCTGCGCGACCTCGGCGCCCAAGTGCACGTGCCGCGCGTCGATGTCACCGACCCGCACGCGATGCGCGCGCTGTTCGCCGAATTCCGCATCGACGGCGTGATCCATGCCGCCGCGCAGACCGCGCCCGAGACGTTCCGTTCCCTTGCCGACCTGGACGAGGCGAGCGTGGCCGCGCACTTGCACGCGAAGGTTGGCGGCGCGAAGGTGCTGGCAGGCGTCTTCGCTCAGCTGCCCGAGCAGCAGACCCCCCGATGGTGCCACGTATTCTCCTCCACATCCGCGCTTCTCGGCGGTGTGACCTTCGGCGGCTACGCCGCCGCGAACGCCGCGCTCGCGGCCGTGGCGAGTCAGGAACGCGGCGGCGCAGTCCGCTGGATCAGCGCAGCTTGGGACACCTGGGCTTGCACGCTGAGCCGGATCGCCGGAGGCGCGATCGGTGCATCTCTCGTCGCGCACTCGATGAGCGACGAGGAGGCGCTGGCGGCCTTCGACCGCAGCATCGCCTGCGGATGTTCCTCGGTTGTCATCGCCGCCGGGGGACTCGTGGACCGGCTGCCGCGGACGCGCGTCGTCGCTCGAGTGGAGACCGCGGCGGCGCTGGTGGCTCCGGCGATACGGTTCGCGCGGCCCGAGCTGCCGCAGCCGTACACGCGGCCGGTGACCAACACGGAGCGTGAGCTGGCCGAGTTGTGGGCCGGGGTACTTGGCGTGGAGCCGGTGGGCACGCGCGACAACTTCTTCGACCTCGGCGGCAACTCGCTGCTCGTGCCGCAGATGCTCGGACTGGTGAAGCAGCGGCTCGGCGTTTCGCTACCGACCGTCACGGTGTTCGAGGCACCGACCGTGCGCTCGCTGGGCGCGGCCATCGACGGCTACGGCGCGCAGTCCACGCCGGTGAGCCAGGCGTCGGAGGTTTGTCCCGCCGAGCGGGACAACTCGGGTCAGCTGGTGGCGTCCGCGCCGGCGGGCCGAGCGTCCGAAGTTTGTCCCGCTGAGCGGGACAGCTCCCGCCAATCGGTGGGGTCCGCGCCGATTAGTCCGGCCGCCGAGACTTGTCCGGC
>JBOHCW010000596.1:0-5735 GCA_050725375.1 Actinocrinis sp.
GCGTCCAGCGACACGATCTGCCACTCGCGGCCTTGCGGGAGGATGTGCACACGCAGGCACTGCCCGTTCTGCGCGGCCTGGTGAACCTTGCCCTGGACGTAGACAAACGTGAAGCCCTCGCCCCAAATGCATAGGATGCCGCCGCAGAAGGCGCTGACCACCAGGTGCATGGCGACGGCCGAGAGGACCGGGTGGCCGGATACGGCGTCGTTCAGGTCGCGGGTACGGCCGCGCGAGAGGTACTGGTCGCACGGCGGCACGCCACAGGTCTTCGCGCCCGCCGCCGCGGCCGGAGACGACGCGGCTACCCGCGTCCGGCCCGTCGATTTACCAGAGTCCTGAGATGCCGGATCGCAGGCCGTGGCGGCGGATGAGGCCAGACAGGCAAGCGCGAGTACGGCCGCTGCGCGTCGGCCGCACCACCGGTGAGCACGCATAGACCGATCGTAGCGTTCGTATTCGCTCGACGGCGTGTAGCGCATAGATCGCAGCCACGGACGGCAGCCCGCATTGGCCGAGGGCGGTACCAGCCCGTGGTGTCAGGATGTGTCAGAGTTCTGTGAGCCGGCCAATGGTCCGCAATGCGCCGTGGCACTGATCTGGTACGCGTGCTCGCCGACCGCTCGCCAATGTGGCCCGTGTGGTGGCGGTTGTCAGCCGCTCTTGCGCCGGAAGGAGCGTCGACTCCCCGCCGGGCCGTGGGCCGAGTGCACTTTCGACGGGTCCTTGCCGGACACGGACTCGTTGACGGCCGCGTTCTTTCCCTGCTTGCGCTCAAGCGCTTCGCGGAACCTGCGCTTCACCTCGTCCTCGGTGTTCTGCTCTTCCGGCGCGCCGTCCTCGGTGCCCTGCTCCTCAAGCTCGGCATCCTCGGCATCCGGAGTCGTCGCGGCAACGCTCGTCGCTGGCTCAGATTCATTCACCCCCCTAGCTTCCCACAGCCGCGCCGGATTACCGCGCGCCGCAGGCAGCGCCGTGCTCGGCGACCAGCGCCGCCGTGGCGTCGAGCGCCGCCGCGCCCGGTGTCGCGGTGCGCCGCGATCGTCTCGTTCCGGATCTCTGTATCGCTCCGCGATGCGCAGTGACAATGGTGAAGACGCATTGAGTTGACAGCGACACTGTGTATCGAAAAACTGGAGCTCCGCTCGCCCGCGCAATCCCGAGGAGCTCCCATGGCCGAGTTGCCCGCCCACCCCGACACGGAACCGCGCGGCGCGGATGACGAGCCCGCATTCGCCGGCGTGTCCCGCCGCCGCACGATGCTCGGCATCGCGATCGCCGTCGTCCTGGTCGTGCTGTTCGTCGTGCTGCACCTGACCGGCGTCGTCGGCGCGGAAGGCCACTGATGATCGAGGCCGCCGGACTTTCCAAGCGCTACGGGACGACCACCGCCGTCGACAACCTGACCTTCACCGTCCCGGCGGGCGCGGTGACCGGCTTTCTGGGCCCCAACGGCGCCGGCAAGTCCACCACCATGCGCATGGTCCTTGGCCTGGACGCGCCGAGCGCCGGATCCGTGAGCGTCAACGGTCGGTCGTACAGCGGCTATCGCCGCCCGCTGCGCGAGGTCGGGGCGCTACTGGACGCCAAGGCCGTCGCCGGGGGACGCTCCGCCCGCAACCACCTGCTGTGGCTGGCGCACAGCAACGGCATCGCGCGGACACGGGTCGATGAGGTTCTGCGCCAGGTCGGGCTGGCGTCGGTGGCCGGCAAGCGCGTCGGCGGGTTCTCCCTGGGCATGGCCCAGCGCCTCGGTATCGCCGCCGCGCTGCTGGGCGATCCGCCGGTGCTCATGTTCGACGAGCCGGTCAACGGACTGGACCCGGAAGGGGTCGCCTGGATCAGGACCCTGCTCAAGGCGTTGGCGGCCGAGGGGCGCACCGTGTTCCTCTCCAGCCATCTGATGAGCGAGATGGCGCTGACCGCCGACCGCCTGGTCGTCATCGGCCGCGGCCGGCTGATCGCCGAGACCACCGTCGACGAGCTGATCGCCGAGGGAACCGGCAACTACATCGCGGTCCGCTCACCCGAGGCCGACCAACTCGCCGCCCTGCTCGCCGAGCACGGCGCGACCGTGACCAGCGAGCCCGGCGGCGCATTGCGCGTCACCGGCAGCACTCTGGACGAGATCGGCGCGCTCGCCCGCGATCGGGGCCTGGGCCTGCTGGAACTGTCCGCACACCAGGTGACGCTGGAGCAGCGCTACATGGAGCTGACCCGCGATGCCGCCGACTACCAGAGCGCCGCCGCCCCGGCCCCGGCACTGACCGCGAACTGAGAGCCCTGTCATGACCGTCATCACAACGCCATCCCCGACGACGACCCCCGCGGCGCGCCGCCGAGGCGATTTCACCAACGTGCTGCGCGCGGAACTGTCCAAGCTGTACACCGTCCGCTCGACCTATACGGTCCTGCTGGTCGGCTTCGCCGCCAACCTCGGTTTCGCGATCCTGGCCGCGGCCTTGATCGCGCCGCGGCTAAGCGCCCACGACAGGGCACAGGTCGACGTCGTCCAGCTCGCACTGGCCGGGCTGCACCTGTCGCAGATCGCCTTCGGTGTGCTCGGCGTGCTCGTCATCACCGGCGAGTACAGCAGCGGCATGATCCACACGACACTGGCCGCCACCCCACGCCGTCGCGTCCTGCTGACCGCCAAGGCGCTGGTGTACGCCGGCGTCACGCTGATCGCCTCGACCGCGTCCACGATCGCCGCCTACCTCGTCTTCCAGGCCGCTCTGCCGGCGCGCACGTTGAACGGGACCGCGCTGTCCGACCCCGGCGTCGCGCGGGCGGTCCTCGGCGGCGGCCTGTACCTGACCGTGCTCGGCCTGCTCGGGTTCGGCCTCGGAGTCGTGCTGCGCTCCAGCGCCGGGGCCATCGCGACGCTGTTCGGCCTGCTGTTCGTGCCCCCGCTGCTGCTCGACCTGCTGCCCGGCTCGTGGAAGACCACCGTCGGCCCGTACATCCCGATGCAGGCGGGCGGCCAGATCTACGTCGCGGTCCGGCACGAGGCGGCCGCGCTCGCCCCATGGACCGGCCTGGGCGTGTTCTGCCTCTACGCCGCCGCGGTGCTCCTGGTCGGATTCGCCCTCGTCAACCGCCGCGACGCATGAACAACGTTGTCCCTTGCGTCACTCAGTTCAGTTGACGCACGAAGCCGGTGTTCTGCTCTGTGGTTTGGGTCGGCCGTTCAGCTGATCAGCGAGCTGATGGTCTCGGCGACCTGAATCGGGGTGAGCCGGTCGGTCTCGATGACGGTGCCTTTACCCCGCAGCCAGGGCAGCGCCTGCTGATACGCCGTCACGTGGTCCAGGCGCCACTGCGAGCCGGGCATCGCCGGATCGTTCTCGATGCGCTGGATGAGCGTGTGTTCGTCGGCGTGCAGTACGAAGTGCGCGATCGGGATGCCGCGTGCGCTGAGGCCGGTGCTGATCTCGTCCCAGTACTGCTGTACGAGCACTGACTGCGGGATGACCAGTATGCCGCCGACGTAGTCCAGCACCCGCGCGGCGGTCTCCACCACCAGGGCGCGCCACGGGTCCCACTCCTGGAAGTCGTTGCACGGCACGCCTTCCAGGATCGGGACGAGCAGTTCGCCGACACGCTCGGAGTCGAAGACACGTGCAGCAGGCAGCGTCTTCGCCAACAGCTGCGAGGTGGTCGTCTTGCCCACCCCGAACGTTCCGTTCAGCCACACGATCATAGGCGCGAGGCTAGCGTCGAACATTCCCGGACGCCGTGTTTCGGCGAGAGACCTCCCACGTGAAGAACAATCCTCTGATGGACTGGTTGGTTGAGTTAGGAGGCTGATGATTTCTGGGCGTTTCCGGATCGCGGGTGTGACGGTTGCCCTGCGCGCTGGCCGGTGGTCTCCGGGGCGGGGATGCCTGCTGCCAAAACAGCGTCTGTAGGCTCTGATTCCGTCGATGGCGGTACTGGCGGCGCCCACCTAGCCAGCATGCTGCGACCAGGCACGTACCTGCCGTCACGTTCGTTCACCGGCTCCCAAGTCACGTGGAACAGCGCATCGAGCGGCACCGTATGGACCCACCCGGGCGGTGACTATGCGCCCCCCACCGGACGCGTGCTGCGAGCGATCGATCCGAGCATCCAGCGCAGCGACTTCGACGCGACCGCGGCCGTGCGCGACTGGATCAGGACCCCGAGCTCCGCGCACGGGCTCCTGCTCAAGGCGGACACGGAGTCGGTCAAAACGGCCCCGCTTCTCAACGGGTTCTACGTGCCCACCGGCGGCTCCTACCCGCCGTATCCGGCGTCTGAAAGCCCGCAGCTGTACATCACCTACACGGTTCCTGCCATGTAAAGACGTGCGTCCGCCTCGAACGTGGATACGCCCGACACGATGACAGCGGCTGTGTATCGTGTGGGCCCGGGTCTGCGGCACGGCTCGGCGAGTGCACGCGGGCGGACCGGGCAGGGTCGGGCAGGGTCGGGAGCGAGGTGGTGGCGTGGACGGCGCCGGCTTGGACGCGGCGCTGGACGCGGCGCGGCGCGGTGACGAGCGCGGATTCGCCGACCTGTGGGCCGCGCTCAACCCGTTGATCCTTCGGTATCTTCGCGTCCTGGTCGGACAGGCCGCTGACGACGTGGCGTCGGAAACCTGGCTGCAGGCCGCTCGCGACGTACGCGGATTCCGCGGCGACGCGGGCGGTTTCCGCGTGTGGCTGTTCCGCGTGGCACGCAACCGGGGTTTGGAGGAGCTGCGGCGCGCGGGCCGCCGGCCGGAGTACGCGGTCGGCCTGCCCGGTGACGGTGAATCGGGCCTGGCCCGGTCGGCGAACGACGACACCGCGGCCGAGGCTGTCGAGCGGTGGTCCACCGAGAGCGTGCTCGCGTTGATCGCCGGACTGCCCAAATCCCAGGCCGAAGCGGTGATGCTGCGCGTGGTCATCGGGCTGGACGGGCGGCAAAGTGCGCGGGTGCTCGGAAAGGGGGCCGGCGCGGTGCGGATCGCGGCGATGCGCGGGCTGCGTACGCTGTCGGGGCTGCTGGCCGATGAGACCGTCGCGCCGTCGACCGGACGGCGGGAGGCGCGGGCGCGCATGAGGGAGATCGAAGGGTCCGCCGTGACCCCGACCGGCCGCGTAGACGAGGTGACACCGTGAGGGGCGACGAGCTGCGTCATCACCATGACGACGAGCGCGTGCGCAGCAGGTCGCGCCGCCTCGGGTGGCGCGCGGCTCACCGTATGACGAGTAGCGGTGCGCGGCCCGAGACCGGAGAGCTCAGTGTGTTGCTGGCGCTCGCATCGGCCGAACCCTCCGGTCGGCACGACGCGACGCCGCTCGGCCCACTGCTCGCGGCGTTCCGCGCGGCCGCCGACGGTGCCGACGCGCGCGGTGCGGTGCATGAAGGCGGCGCGACCTCCACAGTGGAGTCCGTGGAGTTGGCGGACCGTAGGTGGGGAACGGCTGTACCGCCGGGCCGGGCGCGTGCGCGGCGCCGTGTCGTCTCGCTGTCGTTCGCGGTGCGCGGCGCCGCGGTGTTGCTCGTCGTGTGCGGCGGCGCGATGGCGGCGGCGGACGCGGGCATGCTGCCGGATCCGATCCAGCGGATCGCGCACCAGTATCTCGGCGGTGTCGGCGTGCCGACGCCCTCCGGCCCTGCGGGCGGGAGCAGCGCGGCAGCGACGGCGTCCGGGACCGGAACACCGTCCGGTCCCGGTTCTTCGCCTACACCGGCTCCGACTACCAGCTCGGCGGCGTCCGCGGAGC